>NZ_JBMWDP010000028.1:0-59411 GCF_049545505.1 Stenotrophomonas sp. NPDC077421
CATCGAGATCGGCTCCTTGGCGATCTTCATCACCTTGCGGATCTTGTCTTCCGGCATGTCCATTTCCTTGGCCAGCTCCTCCGGCGTGGCCTCGCGGCCGTACTGCTGGAGCATCTGGCGGGAAATGCGGTTCAACTTGTTGATCGTTTCGATCATGTGCACCGGAATACGGATGGTGCGGGCCTGATCGGCGATCGAACGGGTGATGGCCTGGCGGATCCACCAGGTCGCATACGTGGAGAACTTGTAGCCGCGGCGGTACTCGAACTTGTCCACGGCCTTCATCAGGCCGATGTTGCCTTCCTGGATCAGGTCGAGGAACTGCAGGCCGCGGTTGGTGTACTTCTTGGCGATGGAGATCACCAGGCGCAGGTTGGCCTCGACCATTTCCTTCTTGGCCTTGCGCGCCTTGGCTTCACCGTAGGCCATCGCCCGGCTGATTTCCTTCAGCTCTTCCAGTTCCAGCCAGGTGGTCTTCTCGATGTCGATCGTGGCCTGCTGCTCGGCGATGATCTGGTCCTTCACATCACGCAGGGCCGAGGACCACTTCTGCTTGCGCTTGAGGGCGTCTTCCACCCATTCCAGGTTGGTCTGGTTGCCTTCCCAGGAACGGATGAAGTCCTTGCGCGGCATGCGCGCGGTCACGGTCGCCAGGTTCAGCACGCGGCGCTCGTGGGACTTGATGTCGGCCATGACGTCGCGCAGCTGCTTGACCAGCACGTCGGTCAGCGGCAGCGGCAGCTTCAGGGTCACGAACACGGCGGCCATGTCGTCGCGCAGCTTGGCCAGCGGCTTGCGGTCGCCCTTGGCGGCCGCCTTCTTGAACGCGGCATAGGCGTCGGTCAGCGCCTGCATGCGGCGCGCGACTTCTTCCGGGTCCGGGCCGGTCGGGCCGGCGTCTTCCTCGGCGTCGACGTCGTCGTCTTCGTCCTCGTCGGCATCAGCGTCGGCGTCGTCGCTGGTGTCTTCGGCCACGGCCGGGGCCGGGACTTCCTCGACCAGATCGTTGAAGCCGACGATCACTTCGGCCAGGCGCTTCTTGCCTTCCTTGTGCGCGTCGTAATCGGCGAGCAGGGTTTCGACCGACACCGGGAAGGTGCCGAGCGCAGCCTGGACCTGGCCCAGGCCTTCTTCGATACGCTTGGCGATGGCGATTTCGCCTTCGCGGGTCAGCAGTTCGACGGTACCCATTTCGCGCATGTACATGCGCACCGGGTCGGTGGTGCGGCCACCTTCGGTGTCGAGCGCGCTCAGCGCGGCGGCGGCTTCTTCGGCCGCGGTGTCATCGACTTCGCGGTTGCCGGTGTTGCCATCGTTGAGCAACAGGGTTTCGGCATCGGGCGCAACTTCATGGACATCGATGCCCATGCCGTTGATCATGCCGATGATATCTTCGATCTGCTCCGGGTCGACGATGTCGTCGGGCAGGTGGTCATTGACTTCGGCGTAGGTCAGGTAGCCCTGTTCCAGGCCCTTGCTGATCAGAAGCTTGATGTCGTTTTGCTGGGCAGGACGTTCGTTGGCCATGTAGTGCTCGCGCCACCGGCTGGGAGAGGGAATAGAACCTAGCATTATACCAGCCCGGCGCCCCGCCTTCCCGGGCGGTGGTCCCGGGGCTAGGGTCTGAGCAGGAAGGTCACGGGACCATCATTGACCAGGCTGACAACCATATGGGCACCAAACCGCCCGGTTTCCACCCCTGGGGCGTGCTTTTGACGGCATGTTTCGACCAGTTGGTTGAATCCACGTTCAGCCTCCGCAGGCGCGGCGGCGGTACTGAAGCCCGGCCGCATGCCGCTGGCGGTGTCCGCCGCCAGGGTGAACTGGCTGACCAGCAGCAGGCCCCCCCCGGTATCGAGCAGCGATCGGTTCATTTTTCCGCCCTCGTCGCCAAAGACACGGTAACCAAGCAGGCGATCGGCCATCCGCCGGATCTGCGCGTCGGTGTCGCCCGGCTCCATGCCGACCAGGGCCAGCAGCCCTGGCCCGATCTGCCCGACCACGGCATCGTCGACGCGGACACTGGCTTGGCTGACGCGCTGGATGAGAACAAGCATGGCAGGGCTTCCGTGGCAGGGGGCGGACTACCTTAGAGGCTGGGGGTGCGGTTGGCGATCCGGACCGTGGGCGGGCTGCGGATGCCCCCGCACCGCCCAGCGGCTAGACTTCCACGTGATGAAACCGCATACCACCGCCCGCCTGGCCTATCGCGCCGCTGCCCTGTTCACCCGCCTGCCCTGGGCCTGGCTGCGTGGGTTGGCCGCCGCCCTGGCCTGGTTGTGGATCCGCCTCAATGCCCGCGAGAGCCGGGTGACCCGACGCAATCTGGAGCTGGCCTACCCCGAGCTGGCCCCGGCCGACCGCGCGGCGCTGCACAAGGCGGTGCTGCGCTCGACCGCGATGCAGGCCATCGAAACGCTGCGGCTGTGGACCCAGCCCCGCGAGCGCAACCTGGCCTGCCTGACCGAGCGTCACGGCGAGGCCCTGTACGACGCCGCGCTGGCCTCGGGAAGGGGCGTGATCGTGGCCGCCCCGCATTACGGCAACTGGGAGCTGCTGAACCAGTGGCTGGCCTCGCGCGGGCCCATCGCCATCGTCTACAAGGCGCCCGATGAAGCGATGGGCGACGCCTTCCTGCAGCTGGTGCGTGGCGGCGACAACGTGCAGCAGGTGCGCGCCGAGGGCCCGGCCGTGCGCCAGCTGTTCAAGGTACTCAAGGACGGCGGGGCCACCGGCATCCTGCCCGACCAGCAGCCGAAGGCCGGCGACGGCGTGTTCGCGCCCTTCTTCGGCATCGAGGCGCTGACCATGACCCTGGTCAACCGGCTCGCCGAGCGTACCGGGGCGACCGTGCTGTACGGCTGGTGCGAGCGGATCGGCCCGGACATGCAGTTCGCCCTGCACATCGAGCCGGCGCCGCCGACGGTGGCCGACCCGGACCCGCGCACCGCCGCCAGCGCGCTCAATGCCGGGATTGAACGGATCGCGCGCCGCGATCCGAGCCAGTACCAGTGGACCTACAAGCGCTACACGCTGCGCCCGCCGGAAAGCGGCGAAGTGGACCCTTACGCCACCGAGGAACACCCGCACTGAATGCGACGCTGTGTCGCGCCCGGGCGCGATTGGAATCGTCGCCCCTCGTCCCCACTGTGAACCCACGATGTCCCCCACGGCCCCTGCCATGTCTGATGCTGCTTCTTCCCTGTTCGGCGATCCGGCCGCGATCCGCTGCGAGCGCGCGGTCGCCGAGCTGCGTGCCGGCCGCCCGGTGGTGATCGATGACAGCCACGGCCAGCGCCTGGCGTTCATCGCCCTGGACAGCAGCACCCGCAGCAGCTTCGGTGCCTTCGCCGAGGCCGCGGCCGGCCAGCACTACCTGTTCCTCACCGCCACCCGCGCGCGGGTGCTGGGCGTGGCGGCCGAACATGGCGCGCGCGTGCCGCTGGCCGGTATCGATTTCGATGCACTGCCATCGTTGGGCTACCTGCGCGAACCGGAGGCGATGCCGCCAGGCTGGAGCGCCGGCCAGGCGCTGGACGACGGCGCGATCGAAGTGGCGCGGCTGGGCCTGTTGCTGCCGGCCACGGTCGGGGTGCTGCTGGACCCGGCCGATACCCGCTTCGACAGCTGCGCGCAGGTCTCGCTGTGCGACCTGCACCAGGGCGCCGAGCAGGCCGCCCATGCCTACGAGCTGGTGGCGCGCTCGCCGGTGCCGTTGCGCGACGTCGGCATGACCGAGTTCGCGGTGTTCCGCGGCGGCGTCGCCCAGCGCGACCAGGTGGCGATCATCGTCGGCACCCCGGACCTGTCCGGCGTGGTGCCGGTACGCGTGCACTCGTCCTGCCTGACCGGAGATCTGTTCGGCTCGCTCAAGTGCGACTGCGGCGATCAGCTGCGCCGCGGCCTGCGCAAGCTCAAGGATCTTGGCGGTGGCGTGCTGCTGTATCTGGACCAGGAAGGGCGCGGTACCGGTATCGCTGCCAAGATGCGCGCGTACGGTTATCAACATGACGGCCTGGACACCATCGACGCCGATGCACAGCTCGGCTTCGGCGCCGACGAACGCCGCTACGGCAGCGCGGCGGCGATGCTGCAGGGCCTGGGCGTGTCGCGGGTGCAGCTGCTCAGCAACAACCCCACCAAGGCCCAGCGCCTGCGCCATGCCGGTATCGAGGTGGTGGAGTGCGTACCGGTCACCGGCGACATCACCGTCGAGAACGAGCACTACCTGCGCACCAAGGCCGAGCGCGCGGGGCACCTGCTCGATGTCGACGCGCTGATCCAGGCCGCGCAGTAACCGGGCAACCTGCTACCGTCTGCGCCACGGGCGCCGGTTGCTGACGCGGGCGTCCGGCCCTGTCCACGCCGAGCGCCCTGCCTTGACCGAGTCCATCGATCCCGTCGTGCCGCCCGCGCTGCCGCTTCCGGCAGCCTGGCAGCCGTTGCCGCTGCGTGCGGCCTCCATTGCCGCAGCCAGCGGCGCGCTGACCGGCGCACTGCTGCCCGGCGGCGCGCTCGGTGCCGGCTGGTTCCTGCTGTCGCTGCCCGGGCGCTGGTGGGGCGTGGCCGCGATGGTGGTGCTCGGCGCGCTGATCGGCGCGGTGATTGGCTTCCGCCGTCAGCGCCGCACGTCGTGGCGCCTGGATGCGCGCGGGCTGGGCCTGCGCCGCGAGCTGCTGTGGCAGCAGGAAACCCATGTCCCGATCTCGCGCGTACAGCACCTGGACCTGCGTCGCGGGCCGATCGAGCGTAGTGCAGGGCTGGCCACGCTGGTGGTGCACACCGCCGGCAGCCGCATGAGTGCGGTCTCGATCAGTGGCCTGGACCAGGCCGATGCCGAGCGCCTGCGCGACACCCTGGCCCACCAGCTCGACCAGGACGACGACGCCCTGTGAGCACCCCGGCCCCCGAAACTCCGGCACCCGAGCAACGCCTGCATCCGTGGTCGTGGCTGTTCGTGCTGCTGATGCAGCTGCGCCAATCCCTGCTGCCGCTGGTGGCGCTGGTGGTGTTCGGCAACCGCGGCGACCGCGACCAGCTGTGGCTCACACTGGGCCCGCTGATCGCCGTGGTGGGGCTGGTAGCGTACGCCCTGCTGCAGTACCTGACCTACCGCTACCAGATCGGGCGCGATGCGATCACCGTGCGCAGCGGGGTGGTGTCGCGCAACCGCCGCGAGATTCCGTTCGCGCGCATCCACAACGTGGTGGTGCACCAGAACCCGCTGCACCGGCTGTTCGGCGTGGCCGAGCTGAAGCTGGAATCGGCCGGCGGCAACCGGCCGGAAGCGGAGATGCGCGTGCTCAAGCTGGACCAGGCACTCGCACTGGAAGCACTGGTCCGCCAGCGTGGGCAACCGACGGTGGCCGTCGCCGCGCCCGGCGCGACCGAACCGCCACCACTTCCCACCGATCCGGTCCTGCTGCGGCTGGGCGCACGCGACGTGCTGCGCATCGGGCTGCTGTCCGACCGTGGCTGGGTGGTGGTGCTGGCGGCCGTGGGCGCGGTGATGCAGTTTGTGCCGAGCGGGACGGTCTCCGACGTACTCGACAACGGCAGCCGGCAGGCGTTCGGCTACGCCAGCCACCTGCATCCCAGCACATGGATGTGGGTCGTGGCCGGTGCCTCCGCGCTGCTGGTGTTCTGGCTGCTGCTGCGGGCGCTGTCGGTGACGCTGGCCTTCCTGCGCTACCACGGTTTCCAGCTCAGCGAGCACGAGCGACGCCTCACCGTGTCCAGTGGCCTGCTGACCCGGTTGCGCACCAGCGTGGCGCGGCGTCGGATCCAGGCCTGGACCCTGCGCGAGAGTCCCCTGCAGCGCCTGTTCGGGCGTCGCCATCTGGGCATCGACATCGCCGCCAGCACCCCGGGCGATGGCGAACGGCGCGACCTGCGCGAGCTGGCCCCCTTGGCCACGCCGGCCGCGTGCGATGCGCTGGTGCAGCACCTGCTGCCGCATGCGCAGTGGCCGCCGGCCACGTGGCAGCCGGTGGATCGGCGCGGCTGGTGGCGGCTGTGCCTGCCGGCGCTGGTGATCGCTCTGCTGCTGGCTGCCGGTGCCGTGTGGGAAGACCAGCGCTGGGGCCTGCTGGTGCTGCTGTGGCTGCCGTGGTCGGCGTTCAGCGCGCGGCGGCGTATGGCGCGCATGGGCTACTACGTGGACGACGCACTCGTGGCCGTCCGCGGCGGCTGGTGGCACCGCTGGTGGCGGTTCGCCGAGGTGGACAAGGTGCAGGCGCTGCGCCTGTCACGCTCGCCGCTGGACCGTTGGCTGGGCACTGCCAGCCTCTGGCTGGATACGGCCGGTGCCAGCGGCAGCCTCCCGCTGTGCCTGCGCTACCTGCCCGACGCCGAGGCCCGCGCGTTGCAGGCGCAGCTGGGCGATGCGCTGGCCAGGCGCCGGCTGCACTGGTAGACGCGCGGCCGGGGGCCCACCCTCAGCGCCTGGACGGCCCCCAGTATCCCAGGTCGCGGCGGATCTGCAGGCCCCGCGTCCAGGCGCCGAACGGTTTGCGTTTGAGGCGGCCCAGTTCCCCGGCCAGGAAGTCCTCGGTGGCCGCGATCACCCGTTCGCTGGAACAGCCGTCGCGATAGGGATGGATCGCATCGGCATAGCGGCGGATCTCGGCCATCAAGGCCGGCTCCGGCGCCAGTGCGCGCGCCAGCATCGCCGGCAGCTGCGCCGCATCGTCGAAGTCGATCATGTGCGGCTGCGGCACCCGGTTGCGGAAGGTCACCACCGGTTTGTGCTGCACCACGAACTCGGACACGATCGACGAGGTGTCCGACACCAGCACATCCGCCGCCCGCTGCGCGGCCATCACCTGCTCGGGCTCGATAAAGGCGGCGTTGGCGCCGGCCAGCGCGCGGTAGCGGTCAAACAGCGCGGGGGGACATTTGGGATGCAGGGTCAACAGCCAGTAGCGGTCGCCGCGGGCGATGTCGGCGGCGATCGGGTCATACAGGTGCGGCGCCGCACTCAGCCGCTCGGTGAAGGTGGAGCCGAACAGGATCACCGGGCGCGCCTGGGCAGGGGCGCGCAGGGCGGCCGACAGGCCACCGTCATCGCGGAACAGCGGGTCCAGCTTGGGCCAACCGGTTTCGGCGACGGCGAAATGGCCATCGCGCATGGCGAGGTCACGGAACGGCGTGGTGGTCGCCGGACCCTGCGTGCAGTACAGGTCGAACAGACCGCGCACCCGGAAGTGGCCGCGCGCGCTGTCGCGCTTCTGCACGTTGAAGCCGTGGAAGACCTGTACTTTGGCCCCGGCAATGAACGGCGGCACCCAGTTGGCGGCGCTGAACACCGCGCGCGGACGCAGCGCCAGCGCCTGCTTGAGGTCTATCCCGGGCACCCCCGGCACCGTTGCGCCGGCCGCGCCGTCGACGAACCAGGTCGACACCGATTGCCCGGATGCGTGCAACGCCTCGGCCAGTGGGGCGAGAATAGGCAACGCATAGCGTTCCGTCGCAAACAGCAGGTACTCGGCCATCATGTCCTCCACGACCGCTCCCGTTGAACGGCCTCGCATCTCGGCCTGCATTATCGCGTTCAATGAAGCCGACCGCATCGGCGACTGCCTGGCCTCACTGGCCTTCTGCGACGAGATCATCGTCGTGGACTCCCATTCCACCGATGCCACCGTAGCCATCGCCAGCGCCGTCGGTGCCCGCGTGCTGCAGCGCGCGTTCGACGGCTTCCGCAGCCAGAAGGCCTTCTGCGTCGCGCAGGCCAGCCACGACTGGGTGCTGTGCCTGGACGCGGACGAGCGCGTCGACGACACCCTGCGCGCCTCGATCCAGAGCGCCCAGGCTGGCGGCTTCGCCGGCCATCACGGCTACCGGTTCGCGCGGCTGTCGGCCTACTTCGGCAAGTTCCTGCGTCACGGCAACGCCTATCCGGACCGGGTGATGCGGCTGTTCGACCGCCGCCACGGCGGCTGGCGCGGCAAGCGGGAGATCCATGAAGCGGCCAGCGTCGACGGTACCGTCGGCACCCTGCGCGGCGACCTGATCCATTACCCCTACCGTTCGCTGGAGCAGCAGCTGGCCAAGACCCAGCGCTATGCGCGGATGATGGCCGAACACGAGTTCGCCCGCGGCAAGCGCGCCACGCTGGGCAAGCTGGTGCTGGCCCCGGCGTGGCGCTTCTGGCGCGGCTGGCTGTTCCGCGGCGGGTTCCGCGATGGCTGGCACGGACTGGTGTACGCCTACGTGCGCGCCAACTACGTGCGCCAGAAGACCATCATGTTGTGGATGCTGCAGATCGGCCAGCCGGTGGCGGACCCGCCCCGGGATCAGCCGCCGGCCTGAGCCGGGCGCTGGCGGTGGGCGTGTCCCTGCAGGACCGACAGGCCGGTCAGCAGGGCAACGATGGTGACGTAGAAGCTCGCGGTGATCTGGTGGGCGAACATCGACTGGGTCAGGCCGCACAGGAGGTAGGCCACCACCACCATGATCCCGGCTGCGGCCGGGCCGCGGAAGCCGATCTGGCCACTGCGCCGGTGCAGCCTGGCAAACACCAGCAGCGGCACGCCGTACACGGCCAGCAGCAGCAACAGCCCGGGCACCCCCTGGGTGGCCGACCACTCGGCCAGGTCATTGTGCGCGTGGCCCAGGTGGCAGCGCGGCTCGTCCGGGTCTTCGCGGCACACCGGCAGGCGCAGCATCGCGCTGTCGAAGTGGCCGATCCCCACCCCGATCAGCGGGTGGTCGAAGAACGTCTCATAGGCCACCTGCAGGCGTTCGACACGGGCGCCGGCAGAGGAATCGCTGTCGCCGCGCTCCATCCGCACCACATCGTGCTGCAGTTCGGTCAGGCGCACCTGCTCGCGCAGGCCGGGGACGGTCAACGCCAGCGTGCCGGCGATCGCCAGCAGCGCCAGCAGCACCGACAGCCGCGCCCGCCCGGTCCGCCAACGCAGGCTCATCGCCATCACCACCAGCAGGGCCACCAGCGCCGGCCATACGCCGCGGCTGCCACTGAGCACGATCGTGACGCAGCCGGCGATCATGCCCACGATCACCCACGGCCAGCGGTGGTGCGGGCGACAGAACACGAGCAGCACCATCAGCATCAGCACGATGTCGGCCAGCACGATCGCATTGGTGCTCAGTTCGGCGCGGGGCGCACCCCCCATCACCTGCACCACCGACAACACCATCACCGCCAGCAGGCCGACCAGCGAACCGGCCCACAGCCAGTGCAGCGCCGGGCGCAGCGCGCAGACCCACAGAATGATCCACGGGATCACGACGAAGCGGGAGCGGTTGTCGATATCGCGCAGGCCCTGCTCGAACAGCAGCATCGACACCAGCGACAGTGCGATCACCGCCAGCATCAGCCAGCCCAGCACCACCAGCGGACGACCGGCGATGACCCGCGCGCGCCACAGCTCCAGCGGTGCCAGCAGGCTGCCCAGCAACAGCAGCAGGCCGTACGGCAGCAGGTTCTGCGGCACGCTGAGGATCAGCGCCGGCAGGCAGAACAGGCCGATGTTGGCGACCCAATGCGCCACGCCGAGACGGCCCTGCAAGGGCGGGAATGACGCCACGTCGGTCGTGCTGGACGCGCCTTGCTGCTTCATTGCCAACCTCGACTACCACGCCCAGGCCGCAAGGCCCATTGACACGACCGGCGCGACCGGCGCCCACGGAGCGGCCAGCGGACCTGGATGGCCCGATGACCCCGGCTATCTTTACTCATCGCCATCGATTCTGTGCAACTCGCGTTCGCGCTTCTGTTCAGCCGCCGTGGCCGTACAGGGACCGCGGATATCACTGGCCCGCACCAACCACCAACGACGCCGGTTGGCGACCCCGGCCAGCGTGGCGCTGTCGCGATCCACGCAGCCCAGCAGCGCGTCTTCCTGCACCAGCAGCCAGCGCTGCGCGGGGGCCTGCATCTGCCACTCCACGCCGTCGCGCAGCTGGTTGTCCCAGCGTCGGTTGAATCCGAAGGTGGTGGCCGCGCGGTCGGCCATCAGCAGGTTCTGCTCCTTCCAGGCCACCAGGCCCAGCTCCGCATCCGGGCCGATCCGCTGGCCGACCTGCTGCATCAGCCCGCGCGCGGAACTGGAATCGTTGAACAGCGGGTAGCCGATCAGCCCGTAGGCCACCCAGGCCATCGCCAGCGTGGCGATCGCCGCCACGTGGAAGCGCCGGCGCCCGCTGAACACCAGGCTCATCACCGCGCCGCAGCCCAGTGCGATGCCGATCCAGGCCAGGCCGCTGGTCACCGCGGTGTCGATGCCGCGCTTGATGATCAGGCTGCGTTCGAAGCCGGGCTCGCCCCCGAGCATGGCGATGCCCACGCCCAGCAGCGCCAGTGCCAGCACGGCAGTGAAGGCGCCCATCAGCCATTGCACGTCGCGCCGCCGCAGCAGCCCGGGCAGCAGCGGGGCCAACGCCAGGCAGAACATCGGCAGCGCCGGCAGGATATAGACATCGCGCTTGCCGTGCGGGATCGAGAAAAACAGCACGATCAGCAGCCACCAGCCCAGCAGCATCAGGTAGCGTGGATCGCGCCGCCGCAGCCGCCGCCACCAGGCCGGAACCGCCCACGGCAGGACCAGGAAGGCGGGAAGCCACATCGACGGCATGGTGGCCAGGAAGTACCACCACGGCTGGTGGTGATCCCAGGACTGGGCGTAGCGCTTGGCGGTCTGGCGGAACAGGATGTCGTCCAGGTAGGCCCGGTACTCGGCCGAACCGCTGCCCAGCGCGGTCAGCACCATCGGCACGAACCACATCGCGATGGCCAGCACGAATGCCAGCGGCGCCAGCCAGAAGCGGGCATCGCGGATGTGCAGCCTGACCCGCGGCCATCCGAGCAGCGACGCCGTGGCCGCGGGCACAATCATCAGCAGCGCGAGCACACCCACGCCCTTGGTGATCACGCCCAGCCCGGCCGCGAACCAGCCCAGCCACCACCATCGCCACGCCGGCCCACACAGCAGGTGGCGCAGCAGGCCGTAATTGGCCAGGGTGATGAAGAACACCACCAGCGGATCGATCTGCGCCTTTTTCGACTGGAAGGTGAAATGCACCGCAAACAGCAGCGCCCAGGCGGCATACAGCCCCACCCGCCGCGTCCACAGGCGTCGTCCCAGGTCGTAGACGCAGGCCAGCGTACCCAGCGCCGCCAGCAGCGACGGCAGCAGGAACGCCACGCGCCAGTCGCCGATCAGGCGATACAGGATCGCCTGCGACCACATCAGCATCGGCGGCTTGTCCGAGTAAAGCTCGGTGCCGCGATGCGGGAACAGCCAATCGCCACTGGTCACCATCTGTTTGGCGACCAATGCGAAGCGGGGTTCATCGGAGGGCCACGGGTCGCGCAGGCCAAGACCGGCCCCCAGCACAAGCAGGGCCATCAGGGCGAGCAACCAGAACTCTCGGGACGCGCGGGTGTTGAGCATGGGGCGCGATTCTAGCGGTGTTGGCCTAACCCTTCTTTAGCAGACGCGCATAGAAGAAGCCGTCAGCGCCGTTTTCACCCGGCAGGCGCTGTCGCCCGGCCCAGGAATCGTGGCCGAATGCGTCACCCAGCGGCAGGAAACCGGCGTTGCGCGTGCGCTGCAGGAAGGCCTCCACCTGGAACTGGTTTTCCTCGCGCAGGATCGAGCAGGTGGCATACAGCAACGTGCCGCCAGGCGCGAGCATCGTCCAGCAGGCATCCAGCAGGCGGGCCTGCAGCGCGACCAGCGCCTCGATATCGGTCTCGCGCCGATGCAGCAGCACATCGGGCTGGCGGCGGATGATGCCGGTGGCCGAACACGGCGCGTCCAGCAGAATCGCGTCGAACGGCTGGCCATCCCACCACGCGGCCGGATCGCCCGCATCGCCGGCACGCACCTGCGCGTGTTCGCCGACGCCGGTGCGCGCGAAGGTCTCGCCGATGCGCTTGAGCCGGCGTGGATCGATGTCCAGCGCGAGCAGGTGCAGGCTGGGGTCGCGTTCGAGCAGGTGGGCGGACTTGCCGCCCGGCGCGGCGCAGGCGTCCAGCACCCGGATTCCCGGGCGCAGCGACATGGCGTCGGCGACCTGCTGGGCCGACAGGTCCTGGACCGACAGCGCGCCGTCGGCAAAGCCCGGCAGGGCCGATACGGCCACCGGCGTCGGCAGGCGGATCGCGTCCGGCGCGATCGGCGACGCCTCGGCGGCGATGCCGGCCGCCTCCAGCCGCTGCAGCATCGTGTCGCGATCGCCGTGCTGGCGGTTGACCCGCAGCCACAGCGGTGCCGGCTGCAGGCTGGCCTCGAATACCGCGTCGGCCTGGTCCGGCCAGTCCTGTTCGATCCTGTCGGCCATCCACAGCGGGAACGCCGCGCGCGCCGGCTGCGGGGGGATGCCCTCGCGCTGGGCGCGGCGCAGCAGCGCGTTGACCATGCCGGCCTGGCGTTCGCGGCCCAGCGCGCGCGCGGCATCGACCGTGGCCGACAGCGCGGCGTGCGCCGGCAGTTCCAGCGCATCCAGCTGGGCGAAGCCGACCAGCAGCAATGCGCGCAGTTCGTCTTCGCGCACGCTCAGCGGGCGCTGCATCCACTGCGCCAGCGCCGCGTCGTACGCATTGCGCCGGCGCAGCACCGCAAAGCACAGCGCTTCGAGCAGCGCGCGGTCGCGGCTGTCATCGAGCGTGGGCAAAGCGGTGGAGAGCTCGGCCTTGAGCGACCGGCCGCGGCCGATCACCTGGGCCAGCACCTTGGCGGCCAGCACGCGGGTGGGCACGCCGGGTGCCATCGCAGCGCGCGGCGCGGCCTGTTTTTCCTGCCGGGGATGGGCCATCTCAGGCGCCCACGGCCAGGTCGCGGCGGGCATTGAGGTAGTCCGCTGCGGTGATCGCCTTGCCGCCTTCGCGCTGCAGCACGCGCAGGCGCAGCGCGCCCTGGCCGCAGGCGATGTCGATGCCTTCGCGGGCCGCCGCCAGCAGGGTGCCGGGCGCCTTGCCCTTGTTGTCGGGCAGCGCCACTGCACCGTGAATGCGCACGCGCTCACCGGCCAGCTGCGCTTCGGCAATCGGCCAGGGATTGAAGGCCCGCACGGTCCGTTCGAGCTGCTGGGCGTCCTGCGCCCAGTCCAGCCGGGCCTCGGCCTTGTCCAGCTTGTGCGCGTAGGTCACGCCGGCCTCGGGCTGCGGCTGGGCGATCGGCTTGATGCCGGCACGCAGCAGACCCAGGCCATCGGACAGCACCTGCGCACCAAGCTCGGCCAGGCGGTCGTGCAGCTGGCCGCCCAGCTCGCCCGCCGCAATCGGGGTGTGCTGGCGCAGCAGCACCGGGCCGGTATCCAGGCCGGCCTCCATCTGCATCAGGCACACGCCGGTTTCGGCGTCGCCGGCCTGGATCGCGCGCTGGATCGGCGCGGCGCCGCGCCAGCGCGGCAGCAGCGAGGCGTGCACGTTCCAGCACCCGTGGGAGGGAATGGCGAGCACGGCCTTGGGCAGGATCAGGCCGTAGGCCACCACCACCATCAGGTCCGGCTGCAGGTCGTGAAGCTGCTGCTGCGCTTCGGGGGTCTTCAGGCTTTCCGGCTGGAACACCGGGATGCCGCGCGCGATCGCCTCCAGCTTGACCGGCGAGGGCATCAGCCCGCGCCCGCGACCGGCCGGGCGGTCGGGCTGGGTGTACACCGCAACCACCTCATGGTGGCGGGCGGCGGCCCGCAGCGACGAGACGGCGAACTCCGGCGTACCGGCAAAGACAATCCTCATGGCGACCCCACTTGCAGAAAGAAAAACGGCGCCGGTGGCCGGCGCCGCGACACCGGAAGCGGCACGCGGTCCTGCCGCGTGGCCGTTTCCGCGACCATCTCAGGCAACGTGCTTGCGCTGCTTGGCCAGCTTCTTGCGGACCATCTCGCGCTTGAGCGGCGAGAGGTAATCGATGAACAGCTTGCCGTCCAGGTGGTCCATCTCGTGTTGGATGCACACCGCCAGCACGCCGTCGGTGGTCAGTTCCTGGGCCACGCCCTGGCGGTCCAGGAAGCGCACCGTGATCTGGTTGGCGCGGGTGACGTCGGCAAAGATGCCCGGGACCGACAGGCAGCCTTCCTGGTACACCTGGCCGCCTTCATTGGCGACGATCTCGGGATTGATGAACACCCGCGGGGTGTCCTTCTCTTCGCTGACGTCGATCACCATGAAGCGCTTGTGCACGTCCACCTGGCTGGCGGCCAGGCCGATGCCCGGCGCCTCGTACATGGTGTGGAACATGTTGTCGATCAGCTCCTGGAAGGCAGGCGTGGTCACTTCGGCAGCGTCGATCAACGCGGCCTTGGTGCGCAGGCGCGGATCGGGAAACTCAAGAATGGGCAGGATGGCCATGACAATTACCGGTAGGGGGCGCCGCTGGGAACGGCGTATGGGGCGATTCTATCGCCAACGCTTGCCCTGCGCCCCGGTTTCTGGACTATAGTGCGGGCACCTGTTGGGGAATCAGGCACCACACTCATGTTTGAACGTACTCGTACGGTCGTCGCCGTGGCGCTGCTGACCGTCGCTACCTATGCTACCGCCGTTGAAATGAATGGCGGGCACCCGGATACCTATGTCGTGCGCAAAGGCGACACGTTGTGGGACATTTCCGCGCGTTTCCTGAAAAAACCGTGGCTCTGGCCGGAAATCTGGCAGGCCAACCCGCAGGTCAGCAACCCGCACCTGATCTACCCGGGCGACGTGCTGAGCCTGGCCTATCTGGATCGCGTCGTCGGCCAGCAGCCCGGCCCGCGCCAGGAAGCCCCGATCAACGCGATTCCGCTGGAGCAGGTGGAGCCGTTCCTGAAGCAGCTGAGCGTGGTCGACGAGATCGACTCGCTGCCCTACGTGGTCAGCCTGGAAGACAACCGTCTGCGTGCCACCACCGGCCAGATCGCCTACGTGCGCGGTCTGGACCAGGCCCAGGTGGGCCAGCGCTGGGCCGTGGTCCGCCCGACCGTGCGCTACGCCCTGCCCAAGCCGACCGAAGACCTGAACGCCAACGGCGACGTCATGCCCGGCAGCGGCAACCTCTGGAAGGACTTCACCGTCCCGACCAAGCGCCAGGCAACGCTGGGCTATGAGCTGGCCCAGCTCAATGTGGGCACCGTGACGCGCGTGGCCAGCGGCAACGTGGAAGTGACCACGCTGACGCTTCAGGGCCGGGTTGACGGCCGCGAAGTGCGTGCCGGTGACCGCCTGGTGCCGGTGGAAGCCAATCCGTACGACCTGCAGTTCTACCCGCACGTGCCCGCTGCCCAGACCGAGGGCCTGGACATCCGCATCCTGGCCGTGACCGACATGTTCTCGGCCGGTGGCCCGCGCGATGTGATCGCCCTGTCCGCCGGCCGCGCCGATGGTGTGGACAACGGCACGGTGGTCTCACTGTGGCGGCAGGGTCGCCATGTCGCGCACCGCATGCAGTACCCCAACTCCTCGCGGATGGACGACGCGCTGAGCACGGGCGCCGGGCGCGTCACCCTGCCCGACGAGTATGCCGCCCATGCGATGGTGTTCCGCACCTTCGACAAGGTCAGCTACGCGCTGGTGATGCAGGGCGTCAAACCGGTCCATGTGGGCTACGCAGCCAAGCATCCGGACGCCCAGTAGGGACAGACCGCTGGTCGGTACGCGGAACATCCCTACGCAAGACTCCGACGGCGCCCCAGGGCGCCGTCGGCGCATCCGGCCTACGGTGGGGGGATGACCACCCTTGCCCCCTCCCCGCTGCTCACGCTGTTGCTGGCGGGCGGCCCGACCCGCCCCCGCCGCCGCCTGCTTCATGAGCATGGTGATGCCGAGCGCGCCTTGGCCGCCGGCCCCTCGGCCTGGCGCGCGGCCGGGTGCGACGCCGCGCAATGCGGGCGACTGCAGACGCCTGATTCCGCCGCGCTGGCACGGTCCCTGCGCTGGCTGGAGCACGACAACCACCATCTGCTGGCCTGCACCCACGCCGACTATCCGCCCCTGCTGCGGCAGATGCCCCAGGTGCCGCTGGCGCTGTTCGTCCAGGGTCAGCCGGCGCGGCTATGGCACCCCGGCGTGGCGGTGGTGGGCAGCCGCACGCCCAGCCCTGCCGGCGGAGAGCTGGCCGCCGAATTTGCCGGGGGGCTGGCGCGGCAGGGACTGTCGGTGATCAGCGGGCTGGCCGCCGGCGTCGATGCCCGGGCGCACGCGGCGGCGCTGGACCAGCCCGGCGGTTGCACCGTGGCGGTGGTTGCCACCGGCCTGGACCGGACCTACCCGCCACGACATGCCGCCCTGCAGGCGCGGATCGCGAGGGAGGGCGCGGTGGTCAGCGAGTACCCGCCGGGCACCACCGCCCACGCGGGCCAGTTCCCCGCCCGCAACCGCATCATCGCCGGGCTGGCGCTGGGCACCCTGGTGATCGAGGCGGCCGAGCGCTCCGGGGCGCTGATCACCGCGCGGCTGGCGGCCGAGGCCGGGCGCGAGGTGTTTGCCCTGCCCGGCTCGGTGCGCAACCCGCGCGCGCGGGGCTGCCACCGCCTGATCCGCCAGGGGGCGGCGCTGGTGGAAGACGTGGCTGAGGTGATCGCGGGCCTGAATCCCCTGGCCCAGACCCTCGCCCAGGCCTTGCGAACGCGCCTGGGCACCCCCACTGAACAGGCACGGGCAGGCCGTGTGAGCGCCGCCCCCTCCTCCGACCCGGACTACCAGTGCTTGTGGCAGGCACTGGACCACGACCCAACAGGTATGGATTCCCTGATCCAACGCAGCGGATTGACGGCGGCCCGGCTGTCGGCCATGCTGCTGGTCATGGAACTGGACGGAAAGGTAATGGCCATGCATGGCCGCTACTGTCGAAAACCCTAGTTTCTTCACCTCCACAGCGTCATGGACGCAGGCCGAGGGGCAATGAAAGAGAGCATTCTGGATGTCCTGCTGTACCTGTTCGAACACTACTTCAGCGAAGACGCGGATCTTGTGCGTGATCGCGACACCCTCCAGAACAGCCTGATACAGGCCGGCTTCAGCCCCGCAGAGATCAACAAAGCCTTCGATTGGCTCGATGCCCTGGCCGAACAGCGCCCGGCCGTGGCCCAGCCGCGCGTGGACGGTCCGGTCCGGATCTACCACGGCCCGGAACTGGACAAGCTGGACGTGGAATGCCGCGGTTTCCTGCTGTTTCTGGAGCAGCACGGCATCCTTGACGCCGGCCAGCGCGAGCTGGTGCTCGACCGTGCGATGGCCCTGGACCAGGACGAACTGGACCTGGACGACCTCAAGTGGGTGGTGCTGATGGTGCTGTTCAACCAGCCCGGTGCCGAAGCCGCCTACGCCTGGATGGAAACCCAGATGTTCATTGACGAACCCGAACCGCTCCACTGACCGTACACTGAGCGCCTTGCGCATTCAGGAGCGGGCCGTGAGCGAGTGGTTCTATGCAGAAGGAAATCGTCAGCAGCGTGGGCCGCTGACGTCTGATGAGTTGATCGCGCTGTTCCAGTCCAGCCGCATCGCGCTGGATACGCTGGTATGGCGCGACGGCATGCCGCAGTGGCAGGCCCTGCGCACCGTGGCCGACGAGATCGGCCTGGTGCAGGCCCCGAGCGACCCGCCGGCCGGAGTCGACGCCGACAGCCCTGCCGCCCAGCTTCCCCCGCAGATTCCCGCCGGCCCCTATGCCAGCCAGCCGCCGCCGGCACAGCCGGTGGCCGTGCCGCAGAAGAGTCTGTCCGGCTGTGCCATCGCCGGCATCGTCGCGGCCGTCCTCGGCGTGGGTGGCCTGGCGCTCATCGGCATTCTGGCCGCGATCGCCCTGCCCGCTTACCAGGACTACACCCACCGCGCAAAGGCCAGCGCGGCCTACGTCGCGCTGGCGCCGATCAAGACCCAGGTCGAGGAGTTCGTCGCCACCAACGGGCATTGCCCGGTCAATGACGATGAAGGCTTCCTGCCGGCCGATGGCTACGCGCTGGACGGCATCTCCGCGCTGCGCATCGGCCGTTTCGACAACAACCATTGCGGCATCGAGGCCGAGCTGTCGATTCCCGGCAGCACCGGCCTGGACGGCACGCTGCTGTGGCTGGACTACGATGGCGACGCCCGGCACTGGGAATGCACCGGCGGCGCGGACGACAAGTACCTGCCGACGGTCTGCCGCGGCTGAGCAACGCCTTACTTCTTCCACGGACGAGAGCAACAGGGGACACATGCAATGACCGAGTGGTACTTCGCCGACGGCGCACAACGCCAGGGGCCACTGCCCGCCGACGATCTGCGCCTGCGCTTCCAGCGCGGCGAGATCACCCTCACCACGCTGGTCTGGCGTGAGGGCTTCGACCAGTGGAAGGCGCTGGGCGATGTGGTTGAAGAACTGCAGCTGCAGAATCTGACCAACGCCACCGGGAACCTCGGCAGCGGGTTCGACCTGCGGGGCGATTACATCGCCATCGAGAACGGTACCGCCCCGCTGCCGGGCACCGGCGGCGGCACCTACTCGCCGTACAGCGCCCCGGCCAGTACCGGCAGCTATGCCGGTGCAGGTGTGGTGCAGGGCGGCGAGGTGGTCTATGCCGGCTTCTGGAAGCGGTATGCGGCCTACTTCATCGACTATGTGGTGCTGACCCTCTGCGGCGCGGTGATCGGCGGCATCGTCGGCGCCATCTTCGGCCTGGCCGTCGGTGCGATGGCGGGGTCGGACGCCGGGTCGAGCACCTCGGACATCGTCGGCGGTCTGCTCGGCATCGTGATCTCACTGGTGTACTACGCCGAGTTCCACGCCTCGGCCGGCGGCGCCACGCTGGGCAAGATGGCGGTGGGCATCAAGGTGGTGCGCAGCGATGGCCAGCGCCTGACCCGCGGCCGTGCGGTGGGCCGCTACTTTGCGACCTTCGTCAGCACCCTGACCCTGATGATCGGCTATCTGATGGCCGCCTTCACCGAGCGCAAGCAGGCGCTGCACGACCTGATGTGCGACACGGTGGTGGTCGACAAGTGGGCGTTCACCGAGAACGCGCACCTGCAAAACCGTGAACTGGGTACCGTCACGATCGTGATTCTGGTGCTGGCTGGCCTGTCCACGCTGGCCCTGATCATCGCCGCCGTGGCGATGGTGGGCGTGCTGGCCGCGATGGCCTGACGGGCGCACCCTCACACCGGGCCGCTTGACACGGGCAGCTCCGGCGTGATTCCTCTAATAGGCAGGAAAGCTGAACGCCCGGCGCATACCCGGGCGTTCAGTTTATGGATATCGCCCGCTGCCCTTCACTAATGCGGCCATTTGCTCCACCCTAGCGCCCTCCCCGGGCTGCTGCCCATAGAAATAGACGCCATGCCCAAGCACCTGCTCATCGTCGAATCGCCTGCCAAGGCCAAGACGATCAACAAATACCTCGGCAAGGACTTCACCGTCCTGGCCTCGTATGGGCATGTGCGCGATCTGGTCCCGAAGGAAGGCGCGGTCGATCCCGACAACAACTTCGCGATGCGCTATGACCTGATCGAGAAGAACGAGAAGCATGTCGATGCGATTGCCAAGGCCGCCAAAGGGGCCGACGACATCTTCCTGGCGACCGATCCGGATCGCGAGGGTGAAGCGATCAGCTGGCACATCGCCGAGATCCTGAAAGAACGCGGGCTGGTCAAGGACAAGCCGATGCAGCGCGTGGTCTTCACCGAGATCACGCCGCGCGCCATCAAGGAAGCCATGAGCCAGCCGCGCGCGATCGCCGGCGACCTGGTTGATGCCCAGCAGGCGCGCCGCGCGCTGGACTACCTGGTGGGCTTCAATCTCTCTCCGGTGCTGTGGCGCAAGGTGCAGCGCGGCCTGTCCGCCGGCCGCGTGCAGAGCCCGGCGCTGCGCATGATCGTCGAGCGCGAGGAAGAGATCGAAGCCTTCATCGCCCGCGAGTACTGGAGCATCGATGCCGAGTGCGCGCACCCGTCGCAGCACTTCAATGCACGCCTGATCAAGCTCGACGGCAAGAAGTTCGAACAGTTCACGGTGACCGACGGCGACACCGCCGAGGACGCGCGGATGCGCATCCAGCAGGCCGCGCAGGGCGCGCTGCACGTCACCGATGTGGCCAGCAAGGAGCGCAAGCGCCGTCCGGCGCCGCCGTTCACCACCTCCACGCTGCAGCAGGAAGCCTCGCGCAAGCTCGGTTTCACCACGCGCAAGACCATGCAGGTGGCGCAGAAGCTGTACGAAGGCGTGGCGATCGGCGATGAGGGCACGGTTGGCCTGATCTCGTACATGCGTACCGACTCGGTGAATCTGTCGCAGGATGCGCTGGCCGAAATCCGCGACGTGATCGCGCGCGATTACGGCATTGCCGCGCTGCCGGACAAGCCCAACACCTACCAGACCAAGTCCAAGAACGCCCAGGAAGCGCACGAAGCGGTGCGCCCGACCTCGGCACTGCGGACCCCGGCCCAGGTCTCGCGCTACCTCACCGACGACGAGCGCAAGCTCTACGAGCTGATCTGGAAGCGTGCAGTGGCCTGCCAGATGATCCCGGCGACGCTCAACACGGTCAGCGTGGATCTCTCGGCCGGCAGCGAACACGTGTTCCGCGCCAGCGGCACCACCGTGGTCGTGCCCGGCTTCCTGGCCGTGTACGAGGAAGGCAAGGACAACAAGAGCGCCGAGGACGACGATGAAGGCCGCAAGCTGCCGGCGATGAAGCCCGGCGACCGCGTGCCGCTCGAACGCATCCTGGCCGAACAGCACTTCACCCAGCCGCCGCCGCGCTTCACCGAAGCGGCGCTGGTGAAGGCGCTGGAAGAGTACGGCATCGGCCGTCCGTCGACCTACGCCTCGATCATCCAGACGCTGCTGTTCCGCAAGTACGTGGAAATGGAAGGCCGCAGCTTCCGTCCGTCGGACGTGGGCCGCGCTGTGTCAAAGTTCCTGTCCAGCCACTTCACCCAGTACGTGGACTACGACTTCACCGCCAAGCTCGAGGACGAGCTCGATGCGGTGTCGCGTGGCGAAGAGGACTGGATCCCGTTGATGGCCCGCTTCTGGGAACCGTTCAACAAGCTGGTCGAAGAGAAGAAGGAATCGGTGGACCGGGCCGAGGCCAGCGGTGCCCGCGAGCTGGGTACCGATCCCAAGACCGGCAAGCCGGTCAGCGTGCGCCTGGGCCGTTTCGGGCCATACGCGGCAATCGGCAGCACCGCCGAAGATGCCGAAGACAAGCCGAAGTTCGCCTCGCTGCGTCCCGGCCAGTCGATGCACACCATTTCGCTGGAAGACGCGCTGGAACTGTTCCTGATGCCGCGTGCGCTGGGCCAGGACAACGGCGAAGACGTCAGCGTCGGCATCGGTCGCTTCGGGCCGTTCGCCAAGCGTGGCAGCACTTACGCCTCGCTGAAGAAGGAAGATGACCCCTATACGATCGATCTCGCCCGAGCGGTGTTCCTGATCGAAGAGAAGGAAGAGATCGCACGCAACCGGATCATCAAGGAGTTCGAAGGCAGCGAGATCCAGGTGCTGAACGGTCGCTTCGGCCCGTACCTCAGCGACGGCAAGATGAACGGCAAGATCCCCAAGGATCGCGAGCCCGCCTCGCTGACCCTGGCCGACGTCCAGCAGTTGATGGAAGAAACCGGCAAGCCGGTGCGCAAGGGCTTCGGCAAGAAGGCCGCCAAGAAGGTCGTGGCCAAGAAGGCCGCGGTCAAGAAGGAGGCTGCGCCGAAGAAGGCGGCGGTGAAGAAGACGGCGACCAGGAAGGCCGCCACGAAGAAGGCCGCCCCCCGCAAAACGGCCGCCAAGAAGGCCGTGAAGAAGACGGTGGCCAAGAAGGCCGTCGCCAAGAAGGCCTGACCCCCGGTAGCACCCGATGAACGTACTCACCCCGGACACCGCCCTGCCTGCGCTGCGCGCTGGCGGGGTGATCGCCTACCCCACCGAAGCGGTGTGGGGCCTGGGCTGCGATCCCGGCCACGAAGCGGCGGTGATGACGCTGCTGACGATCAAGCAGCGCCCGATCGAGAAAGGCATGATCCTGGTCGCCGCCGATACCGCCCAGCTCGACGGCTGGGTGGACCTGGAGGCGCTGCCCGCCGCGCGCCTGGCCGAGGTACGGGCCAGTTGGCCCGGCGCCAACACCTGGATCGTACCGGCCGGCCCACGCGCCCCGCGCTGGATCACGGGCGAGCACACCGGCATCGCCGTGCGGATCAGCGCCCACCCGCTGGTGGCCGCGCTGTGTCGCGCCTGGGGCGGGCCGCTGGTATCCACCAGCGCCAACCTCGCCGGCCAGCCACCGGCACGCCAGCGCGGCGAACTGGACCCGGCCCTGCTGCCCCTGCTGGCGGGCATCGTCGACGGCGCCACCGGCGGCCTGGCCCAGCCGACCCCGATCCGCGACGCACTCAGCGGCCAGGTGCTGCGCAGCTGAGCCGGCCGCCTGCGCCGGGTTTTGCGCGGGCCGCGGCAAAGCCGCACACTGTGGACATGCGCCCCCGCCCTGCCCTGTGGTTGCCGTTGTTCCTGCTGCTCGGTCCCGGCCCGGCCGGTGCCCAGCAGGATGCCAGCGTGCGCATCTACCGCTGCGTGGGCAGCACGGGCGCGGTGTCGCTGCAGGATGCCCCGTGCAGCACCGGCAAGCAGGAAGTGCGCGACATGCAGCGCCCGCGCGACCCGGCCCCGCGCGTGGTCCGCAGCGATGCCGATCCGGCCACGCCCGCGGCCACCCGCGCGCCCGAGCGTGAGGTTCGCCACGTGTACGTGCAGCCACCACAGCCGATGTACGAATGCGTCACCAGCGACGGCGACCGCTACGTCAGCGACAGCAATGAGGGCAACCCGCGCTGGGTGCCGGTGTGGACCGGTGTGTATCTGCCCTATCCGCCCGGTCGGCCGGGTCCGCGTCCGCCGGGTGGCGGCCGGCCACCACCGCGCCCGCTGCCACCGGTGGTGCCGATGGACAGCGGCTCGGTGACCTCAAGCGGCGGATCGGTGTCGATCTCGGGGCAGGGTTCGCATGTCGGCGGCCGTCTGGCGTTCGGCGGCGGCAGTTCGCAGTGGGAGGGCAACGGCTATCCGCGGCCCGGCTACGGCGGGCTGGAGATGCCGGCCGGCAACGTGCTGGTCCGCGATGCCTGCCACCCGTTGCCCCAGCAGGACGTATGCTCACGCCTCAACGACCGGCGCTGGGAACTGCAGCGGCGTTACAACAGCGCCCTGCAGAGCGAACGCGATGCGATCAACCGCGAACAGCGCAGCATCGATGCGCGGCTGGACCGTGACTGCAATTGACGCGTTTCGGCGCAAGGAGGCACACATGCAAGAAGCCGATGAAACCACGACCGGCCCGGCCAGCATCATGCTGGAAGATCCCGACGGCAATCCGATCCTGCTCGACCAGCACGTATGAATCCCACCGCATGATGTCTTTCTTTCCGCGCGCCTGCGCGCTGGCCGGGCTGGCACTGACGCTGCCGGCCACGGCCGAGGACGCGGTGTTCTACCGCTGCACGGCCGCCGACGGCGGCCTGACCATCCAGAACGCCGCCTGCCCGCCCGGCAGCCAGCAGCGCATCCAGCGCATTGCGATGCCCGCCCGTACGGCCCCCGCCGCCACGCCGGCACCCGCACCAGCGGCGTCACCGGCGCCCCGCGGTGCCGCCGTGCCGGTACCGCGTCCAGGGGTGCCGGCACCGGGCGCGCTGCCGGTGCTGCAGGCCGGGCCCGCCGACGACAGCGGCAACGGCATCCTCGACAGCGACACACTGCGCCGCGACGCCGCCACGGCATCGGCCGCCGACGCGGCGGCGCCCAAGGCGCCACTGCCGCCGATCTTCCGCTGCGAGTCCACCGAGCGGGGCACCTACCTGCATGAGCTGGAGCCGGCCCCGCCGATCTGCCTGCTGATGTCGGTGACCGGCCTCGGCGGCGGCAACACACCGGTCAACGCGGCCGGTTGCGAAGTGGTACGCGACACCTGCGAGGCAGTGCCGGAACCGCAACGCTGTGCCAGCTGGCAGCAGCGCTTCCGCGACGCCCGCGGGCGCGAACGCTTCGCCACGGCGGACAATCATGCCGCCGCCACGGCCGAGCGCGAGCGCCTGCATGCGGTCCTGGCCGCCAGCGATTGCGCCGTGCCGGACTGACGCGGGCGCGCTAGAACCCGTAGCGCAGGAAGCCGCCATCCACGGCGATGCACTCGCCTGTGATGTAGCTGGCGGCGGGCAGGCACAGGAACCCCACTGCGGCGGCCACTTCATCGGGCTCGCCGATCCGGCGCATCGGCGTGCGCTCGATCACCTGGTCGTAATAGTCCGGATCGGACAGCGGACCGGAGGTGCGGCGGGTGCGGATGTACCACGGCGCCACCGCGTTGACGCGGATGCCGTCCTCGGCCCATTCCACCGCGAGGTTGCGGGTCAACTGGTGCATCGCCGCCTTGGTCATGCCGTACACCGCGCCGCTGCGGACGTGGGTCAGGCCGGAAACGCTGCCGACATTGACGATCGCCGAGGACGCATGCCGGGTCAGCAGCGGATGGGCGTAGCGCGACAATTCAAACGCCGAGAACAGGTTGGTCTCGAAGATGCCCCGCCATTCGTCCTCGGTGTACTCGATGGCCGGCTTGGTGATGTTGCCGCCGGCGTTGTTGACCAGCAGGTGCAGGCCATCGGTGTGGTCTTCCACCCAGTCGAGGATCTCGCGGCGGTCCTCGTCGTCGGAGACATCGGCGGCCAGGCCGTGGATCTCGCGATCGGGGAAGGCATCGGCCAGTTCATCGCGCGCCATCTCCAGCGCATCGGCGTCGCGACCCACGATCAGCAGGTCGGCACCGAACCCGAGCAGCTCCCGCGCGATCGCCAGGCCGATGCCGGCACTGGCGCCGGTGATCAATGCGGTCTGTCCATCCAATCGCCAACGTTGCGTGCTCACGGTGTTCTCCTGCCGATGGGCCGCGCGGCGGCCGTGGAATCGTCTGTGCGGGCACCACACGGCGCCCCGGGCGACAGGATAACGCGCATGCGCATCCTCACACAGGCCGCGCCGGGCGGTGCGACACTGCCGTCTCCGCCCGTGCGTGTTGCGAGGTTGCCATGTCCCTGCGAACCCTCCTGTTGCTGCCGACGCTGCTCCTGCTGGGCGCGTGCAACCGTCCAGCGCCAGCGCCCCCGGACACCCCGCCCGAACCGCAGGCCACGCAGATGCGCGATGCGATCCAGCGGCCGCTGGATCGCGCCAAGGCCGCACGCGACATGCTGGAAAAAGCACCGGACCTGGATGCCGCCGAGCGCGCCGCCACCGACACCCCGGCAACGCCGGCTCCGCCGGTATCGCGCTGACTGCGGGGTCGAGCGTCGCGCCCTGTCCGGACGGCCGGCGCCGAGCGGACCCCTGAAAAAAAAGCCCGGCGTTTGCCGGGCTTTTTGATTTCACGCTGAAGCGGTCAGAAGCCGCAGAAGCAGTACGCCAGCGCCTTGACCGGTGCGCTGCCGCGCGGATCGCGCGCCGCGTCTTCGACGAAGCGCAGCTGGGTATCCAGTTCCGGCATCGACCGGGCCAGCATCATGCGTGCCATGCCCGATTCGCTGAGCATGTAACCGCCCATGCGGCTGCCGGCAAACCCGCTGACGAACTGCGCGAACGGCGTGGCACCCTTCTCGATGTAGCGCACGCGGTACGCATCGCTCTTGCCGAGCTTGGCACGCCCTGCCGCGTCGACGACCGCCTCCTTCAGCCCGCCGAACGCGTCGACCAGCCCGCGCTCCTTGGCCTGGGCGCCGCTCCACACGCGACCACGGGCCACCTCATCGACGGCCTCGACCGGCTTGCCGCGGGCCTCGGCGACCTTGCCGGTGAAGTCGGCGTAGCCCTTGTTGATCACCGACTGGATGACCTGGCCCACGGCCGGGTCCATCGGGCGGGTGATGTCGTAGGCACCGGCGAAGCGCGTGGTGCCCACACCGTCGGTGTGCACGCCGATCTTGTCCAGCGAACGGCTGACATTGGGGATCATCCCGAAGATGCCGATCGAACCGGTGATGGTCGAGGCGTCGGCATAGATGCGATCGGCGTTCATGCTGATCCAGTACCCACCCGAGGCGGCCAGGTCACCCATCGACACCACCACCGGCTTGCCGGCGGCCTTCAGCGCGACCACTTCGCGACGGATCTGCTCGGAGGCGAACACTTCACCGCCGGGCGAATCCACGCGCAGCACCACGGCCTTCACATCCTTGTCGTCGCGCGCTTCGCGCAGCAGCGCGGCGGTGGACTCGCCACCGATGCGGCCGGCCGGCAGGTCGCCGCCGGAGATCTCGCCGGCAGCCACCACCACTGCCACCTGCGGACGCGCATCCACCGGCGAACGGCGGGTGTCGAGCAGCGCCAGGTACGCGTCCATGTTGACGTTGCGGTAGCCACCGTCGGCGTCGCCATCGGCCACACCACGGTCGGCCAGCAGGTCCTCCACTTCCTCGCGGGTCTTCAGGCCATCGACCAGCTTCTGCTGCAGGGCGAACTTGGCCAGGTCGCCACCGGCGGCGGCCACGCCTTCGGGCATGGTGTCGATACCGGCTGCCAGCTGCGCGGCATCCAGCTTGCGGGCCTTGGCGATGTCGCCGAGGTAGCGCTGCCACACGTCGTTCATCCAGAACAGGTCCGCTTCCTTGGCCTGCGGCGACGCGGCATCGAGCACGTACGGCTCCGCGGCGGACTTGAACTCGCCCACCTTGAACAGGTGCACGTCCACGCCCAGCTTGTCCTGCAGGCCGGTGCGGAAGTACTGCCGGTAACGGCCGAGGCCTTCCAGCACCACCGAGCCCATCGGATCGAGATAGACCTCATCGGCCTGCGAGGCCAGCAGGTACTGCGACTGGCTCATGTTCTCGCTGAAGGCCACGACCTGCTTCTTGGCCGCGCGCAGGTCCTGCAGCGCCGCGACCACTTCGCGCATCGAGGCGAAACCGCTCGGCTGCAGTTTGTCCAGCTGCAGCACCACGCGCTCGATCTTCTTGTCGTCGCGGGCCGCTTCGATGGCACGGATCAGGTCGCGCAGCTGCACTTCCTCGGCGCTGTTGTCGCCCACGGCGCGGGCCAGCGCGCGGCTGACCGGATCGGCGCTGAACTGCTCCACCAGGCGGCCTTCCGGCGCGATCACCAGCGTGGTCCGGTCCTGCAGCGGCTTGCTGGCCCCGGCGCCCTTGCCCATCGCGACGATGAACACAATCAGCAGCAGGAACAACAGACCGAAGAACAGCAGGTTGAGGATCAGCCTGCGGGTAAAGTTCATCACATCCCACAGCCCGATGAAGAAGCTGGCGACGGGATTGCGACGCGCGGGTTGGTTCATGGAAAACTCCAGGTTGGCTTCTTGCCGTATTGCCAGAATAGCCGGTGCCGGCGGATCCGGCATCGGACACAAGTCAGGGTGACGCCTGGGCGAGCCCGATGCGGCGGCTGCTGACGCGAAGACGCCAGGCCATCAGGATCGCCGCCGCGGTCAGGCCCAGGATCAGGCCCAGCCACATGCCCTGCGGCCCCATGCCCAGCCCCAGGCCCAGCCCGGCGCCGAGCGGCATGCCCAGCCCCCAGTACGAGAACATGGCGATGAACATCGGCACCCGGGTGTCCTTGAGACCGCGCAGCGCGCCGGCCGAGAGCACCTGGATGCCGTCCGGGAACTGGAACGCGGCCGCGTACAGCAGCAGCGTGGAGGCCAGGGCGGCCACGCCCAGGTCGGCGGTGTAGACGCCGACGATGGCGTCGTGGCCGAACAGCAGCACCAGCGCCGACAGCGTCTGCGTGCCCAGAATGATCACCAGACCGGCATTGGCCGCGCGCCGCACGCCCAGCCCGTTGCCGCTGCCGACCGCATGGCCCACGCGCACGGTGGTGGCCTCGGCTACGCCCATCGGGATCATGAAGCACAGCTGGGCCACGTTGATTGCGATCTGGTGCGAGGCTGCTTCGGTGGCGCCGAGGCGGCCGATCAGCAGAGCGGTGACGATGAACAGACCGCCTTCCATCAGAACGGTGATGCCGATCGGCAGGCCGGTACGCAGCAGGTCCCAGATTGCCGCCCAGCGCGGCAGCTCAACGTGCGAGAACAGCTGCAGGTGGGCGAAGCGCCTGGTTTTCCACAGGTAGCCGGCAAAGCACAGCGCCTGGAGCCACATCATCGTCGCCGAGGCGATGCCCAGCCCTTCGGCGCCCATTTCCGGGAAACCGAGCTTGCCGTAGCAGAGCACATAGCCCAGCGGCGCCAGCACCAGCAGGCCGCCGAAGCCCAGGATCATGGTTGGCAGCGTCCAGTGCATGCCCTCGCTGAGATAGCGCATGCAGAAGTACAGCGTCAGTGCCGGGCCGCCCCAGCGCACCGCATGCAGGAACGCGGTCGCACCGGGCACAATGTCCGGCGCGATGCCGAATGCCGGCAACAGCGGCGGTACCACCGTGAGGAAGGCGAACATGATCAGGCCCAGGCCGAGCGCCAACCACAGCGCCTGGCGGAACAACGGACCGATCTCACGCTCGCGTCCGGCACCGTGCAGCTGCGACACCGACGCGGTCAGCGAGATCAGGGTGCCGATCGGAATCAGCATCGGCAGCCACAGCAGCGCGGTACCGATGGTGACCGCGGCGAGCGTCTGCGTGCCGTGGTGGCCGGCGATGACGTTGTCGACGAACGAGATCAGGCCGGTGGAAACGTGGCCGAGCACCAGCGGCAACGCAAGCAGACCGGTGGCGCGCACTTCCCGGGAAAGGCGCGGCGTGGGGGTAGCGATGGACATGGGGATCACAGACGGCAACTACGGTCGCGCGCGGAGGGCACAGGCACCGGGTTGCGGCCCGCCATCTTACGCGCGCGGCATGACAAAACCCACGATGCCAAGTGAATGGGCGCGCGGTGTCAGTGGCCGACGTGCTGCTTCAGCCACGCATCGCGGGCGCCCGGCGCCAGCGCCAGGAACTGGCTGCGCACCTGCTCCCGTTCCTGCGGCGGCGTGCGCTGGGCGATCAGGCTGAGCTGGGCGAGCTGGTCCACGCTGAGCTGGCGCAGGACCGCCAGCGCCGGTTCGCGCTGCTCGGCCGGCAGGTAGCCGAACAGGCCCTGCAGCTTCGGGAACGATTGGCCGAGGTGCGGCCCGAGCAGCCAGCCATCACGGAAGCGCTGGTCCTGCTGGGCGAAACGCTCGCGCAGGGTCTGCTGCTGGGCCGGCGTGAGCGCGGCAATGCGGCGTGCCCCGTCGCGGACACGGGCGCGCTCGGACTCGGGCAGCGACTGCCAGATGGCATAGCGGGCGCGCAGCTCGGCCAGTTGGGCCGGGTCCAGCGCGCTGGCGGTGGTCGGAATGGCGGTGCGGGTGGCCGGCACCGGCGTGGCCTCCGACGGCAGCGGCAATGGCACCGACGTCGCCGCCGCAGGGACCGACAGGGTCGCGGCCAGGCAGGCCATCAGCAGGATCGGCTTATTCATCGGCGCCTGCCGTCTCCAGGCCGGCGGTAGCGGGTTCAGGGCGGCTGGGTTGCGGCTGTGACTCGTCCACCGGCACCGGGCCGCCCGCGGCGAACCAGGCGTACAGATCGGCATCGCGGGCCACCGCCAGGTCCGGATCGGCGAGCATTGCCGCATCGCTGGCCGCATGGGCGGCGGCGGCGGGCGCGATGGTCGGCGGATCGGCCTCGGGCAGGGCTTCGGTGCTGACCGGATTGTCCACGGCCACCGCGCCGTCGGGCACGCTGGCGGCCGGATCGACCGCGGAACGGCTGTGCTTCCACCACGTGGCCCCGCCCAGCAGCGCGGCCACCGTCCCCGCCACGATCACCAGGCCGCGCCACGGCACACGGCGCCCCTGGCGGCGGGCCCGGACGCGGGGTGCCGGTGCGGCGTCGGTCTTGACCGGGGTGCGCCACGACGCCGCATCGCTGGGCGCGGCAGGCGCCGCCACCGGCTGCTGCAGGCGCTGCAGGCGCGTGGCCGGCACCTCGCGCAGGCGCTGCTGGACCTGCTCGGCCAGCGCGCGCCAGCCGGCTGCGTCGGGATGGCCCTGGGCATCGCGCGGGCACGCCTCGGCCAGCGCCTGCTGGTAATCGGCGACCGGCAGATCCAGGATCTGTGCCGCAGCGGCCTCGTCCAGGCCCCCGCCGACACGCAGCAGCAGCGCCAGCCGGGCCGGCGGTGCCAGCGTCGGCAGATGGGCCAGCCCGGGCGGCCACTGTCCCCCCGCAGCGGGCACGCGGATCGGGTGGCGGTGCGCCAGCAGGATCCAGAACCGGTCCGGCCATTGGGCCATCGGCACATCGCTGGCGATGCCGGCAAAGGCGCGCATCACCGCCACCAGTGCCTGCTCGGCCACGGTGGGGTCGCCACACTGCAGCTCGGCCACCACCAGGGCACGGCGTTCAACGCCGCGGAGAAACGCCGACAGCGCACCGGCTGCAGTAGAAGAAACGGGGGCGGTCGCAGCCGTCATAGCAACTCCATCAAGTGGGGAAATGATAGCGATTGCGCCGGCCCGTCGGGCATGCCGATGTAGTTGACATGTGAAGGCCCATGCCGACCTCGATGTCGCAATCAGCCGCAGGTTGTGCACAGCACCAACGAAATCGGCAGGAAGTGGCAGCGCCTCACGGGACCGGGGGATGTTTCAACTTTGTTTCACAGATATCTTGTTGTTTTTATTGACTATTGTTATGTGGCTATTTTTTGACCAATCCGACACGAAGGTCGGAAGTTCCTTACCCATCGTCCCAAGATCGGCAGTCGCACACAGACTTATCCACAGAAGATGTGGATAAGCCTGAATCTCCAATCCACACCGATATTTAGGTGCGATTTATTCTTCTCGCCGCATGGCGAGACTGTCTCGATGCACGGCCGACGGGTCCGGTTGGGCCGCTACACTGCACCGATGTCCAGCCCCGTTCTGCCCCGGTCGGCGTCTGCCCGACCCGATCCGACCCCGTCCTTCCCGACCCTGCGCGTGGCCCTGCCGGTGCCGCTGCCGCAGCTGTTCGACTACGCGCCGCCGCCCGGGACCGCCGCCGTACCGGGCCAGGTCGGTTGCCGGGTACGGGTGCCGTTCGGGGCGCGCGAGCTGATCGGCATGGTGGCCGCGGTCGGCGCGGTGGACAGCCCGGACAGCCTGCGGGAGGCGCAGGCGTGGATCGATCCGCAGCCGCTGCTGGGCGGCGAACTGTGGGCCTCGTTGCAGTGGCTGGCGCGTTACACCCACGCCCCGCTCGGTGAGGTGGTGAGTACGGCGCTGCCGGCGCCATTGCGGCGGGGCGATCCGGTGCCGGACACCCATCCGTGGGGCTGGCAGCTCACCGCCGAGGGCACGCAGCAGCGTGAGCGGCTGCGCGCGGGCACCCGCCCGCAGCGCCTGGCAACCTGGCTGGCCGACGGGCCGGTGGACGAGGACCGGCTGGATGGCCTCATGGACGACTGGCGCAGCGCCGCACGGTCGCTGGCCAAGCGCGGACTGGTGGAGCGGGTGGCGCTGGCCCATTCGGCGCCGGCGGTCAGCGTGCGCGCCGCGCCTGCGCCCAATCCCGAACAGGCCGACGCGATCGCCGCGATCAGCGCCGCCACCGGTTTCGCCCCGTTCCTGCTCGACGGCGTGACCGGCAGTGGCAAGACAGAGGTGTATCTGCAGGCCATCGCCACCTGCCTGGCGCAGGGCCGGCAGGCACTGGTGCTGGTGCCGGAGATCGGCCTCACACCGCAGACACTGTCGCGCTTCCGCACCCGCTTCGGCATTCCGGTGCATGCGCTGCATTCGGGCCTGAACGACAACGAGCGCGCCCGCGTATGGGCCGCCGCCGCCCGTGGCGAGGCGCAGATCATCGTCGGCACGCGCTCGGCGGTATTTACCCCGCTGCCCAACGCCGGGTTGATCGTGGTCGATGAAGAGCACGACGGCAGTTACAAGCAGCAGGACGGCATCCGCTATCACGCCCGTGATTTCGCGCTGGTGCGCGCCAAGGCGCTGGATGTGCCGGTGGTGCTGGGCAGTGCGACGCCGTCGCTGGAATCGCTGCACAACGCGCAGGCGGGGCGTTACATGCACCTGCGCCTGAAACAGCGGGCCGGCGAGGCACGGCCGCCGCGCGTGCGGGTGCTGGACGTGCGCAAGCGGCCGCTGCGCGATGGGCTGTCACCGGACGTACTGGACGGCATCGCCCAACACGTGCAGGCCGGGCACCAGGTGCTGGTGTTCAAGAACCGCCGCGGCTACGCGCCGGTACTGCTGTGCCATGACTGCGGCTGGACCGCGCCCTGCCAGCGCTGCGATGCACCGATGACCGTGCATGCCGGCGGGCGCCGACTGCAATGCCATCACTGCGGTGCGCGCCAGGCGGCGCCGTTGGCCTGCCCGGACTGCGGCAGCCTCGCTCTGCAGCCGCAGGGGATCGGCACCGAACGACTGGAGGAGCATCTGGTCGAGGCATTCCCCGAGGTGCCGGTGATCCGCATCGACCGTGGCACCACCGGCAAACGCGATGCACTGGAGACCCAGCTGGCCACGCTCGGCGACCAGGCCGGCATCCTGGTCGGCACGCAGATCCTGGCCAAGGGTCACGACCTGCCCAAGCTCACGCTGGTGGTGGTGGTGGGCATCGACGAAGGGCTGTTCTCGGCCGACTTCCGCGCCAGCGAGAAGCTGGCCCAGCAGCTGATCCAGGTGGCCGGTCGGGCAGGACGCGCCGAGCATCCCGGTGAGGTCTGGTTGCAGACCCATCATCCGGGACATCCCCTGCTGGACACCCTGGTCAATGGCGGCTACCACGCGTTTGCCGCGGCAGAGCTGCAGCAGCGCGAAGCGGCCGGGTTCCCGCCGTTCGCGCATCTGGCTCTGCTGCGTGCCGAAGCGCAGCAGGTGGAGCATGCCAACGCCATGCTGATGGCGGTGCGCGCACTGGTACCGGATGACGCGGTGATCGAACGCTACGGCCCGATGCCGGCCCCGATGCCGCGCCGCGCCGGCTATCAACGCGTGCAGCTGCTGCTGTCGGCCCCCGCGCGCGGACCGTTGCATCGGGCGCTGGACCAGGTCACCCCGCAGATCTCCGCACTACCGCAGGCGCGGCGCGTGCGCTGGTCGCTGGATGTGGACCCGACTGACCTGTACTGAACGCTGCGCGCGTCGGCCCGCGCCCTCTCCGATACGCGATGTCAGTGCTGCAGCAAGGCCAACGGTCGCGCGTCGGCGTTGGCGCGTCCCTCTGCGAAACCCTCGACCACATCCGGCACGACACCGCTGACCAGCAACACCAGCGCGGCCGCCACCAGCATGGTGCGGCGGTTGCGGCGATAGCCCACCACCAGCAACACCGCGCCGACCACCAACAGCCCCAGTTCCAAGACGTACATCCCCATCCGTTTCGCTCCTTGAAGGTGACCGTGACGCGGTCGATCGGCGTATCGTAGCCGCACCGCGCGGCCATGTGGCGCGCATTCCATTCGAACGGGAAGCCTGACCATGCTGAAGATCTGGGGCCGTCGCAATTCCAGCAACGTGCGCAAGGTGCTGTGGTGCGCCGAAGAAATCGGAGCGCCGTACGAGTCGATCGAGGTTGGCGGCGCGTTTGGCGGCACACAGTCGCCGGAGTACCGTGCGATGAATCCCAACGGCCTGGTGCCGGTGATCGAAGACCACGGCCTGCCGCTGTGGGAATCCAACACCATCGTGCGCTATCTGGCCGCGCGTTATTCGCTCGGCACGCTGTATCCGGAAGATGTGGTCGAGCGTGCGCAGTCGGAGAAGTGGATGGACTGGACCACCTCCACCTTTTCCGGCGCCTTCCGCGATCTGTTCTGGGGCACGCTGCGTACCGCCCCGGCCGACCGCGACGACGCGCGCATTGCGGCCGCGCTGGTGCGCTCGGGTGAGCTGCTGGCGATGGCCGACGATGCATTGTCGCGCCAGCCTTGGTTGTCCGGCGAGCGCTTCGCGATGGGCGACATTCCGCTGGGCGCCTTTGCCTACGCGTGGTTCGAAATGCCCATCCAGCGCCCCGCGCTGCCGCACCTGGCCGACTGGTACGAGCGCCTGAAGCAGCGGCCCGCGTACCAGCGCGGTGTCATGACGGCGTTGACCTGAGCCGGGACCTCGCCGGTAGCGACGACCGCTGGTCGGCTCAGGCGCGCAGCGCAGCCGACCAACGGTCGGCGCTACCGGGCGCTTTTCCTGGGGAGCGCGCGGACGTAGGTCGACTTGCCGTCCTTCTTCATTTCGAACAGGCCCGTCGCGGCCAGCAGCTCGCTCAGCTTGGCGTAGCCGTAGTTGCGCGAGTCGAACGAGGCCTGATTGCCGATCTGGCTTCCGACCGGGCCCAGGTGCGACCAGCCATCCTCGGCTTCGGCCGACGCCACCGCGCGGCGCAGCATCTGTACCAGGCGGGTGTCGCTGCGCAGCTCCGGGCCGGTCTTGCGCGGCCGCGCTTCCTCGTTGTCCTGCTCCACTTCCGGGTCGGCAGCGTGGCCCTGTCCCAGCGCTTCGAGGTAGGTGAACTTCGAGCAGGCGTTGACGAACGGTTCCGGCGTTTTCTTCTCGCCGAAGCCATACACCTTCACCCCGTCGGTCAGCAGGCGCATCACCAGCGGGGTGAAATCCGCATCGCTGGAGACGATGGCGAAGCCGTCCAGGTTGCGCGCATACAGCATGTCCATCGCATCGATCACCATCGCCATGTCCGACGCATTCTTGCCCCGGCTGTACGCGAACTGCTGGATGGGGCGGATCGCGTAGGCGTGCAGCACCGATTCCCAGCCTTTCAACCGCGGGCTCTTCCAGTTCCCGTAGGCGCGGCGCACGTTGGCCACGCCATAGCGCGCCACCTCGGCCAGTACCACGTCGATCTTCGACGACGGCGCATTGTCGGCATCGATCAACAGGGCGATGCGCTTTTCCGGTTCGGACATCTCGACCTCCAGTGCGGATGGACACAGGCCGCCGGCAAGCGCGACCGCTGCTGAACCCAGTATCGACCATCCACGTGAACATCGCGCGTCACGTGCGACGATACGACGCGTCGACAACGTTCCCACGGTGCCGGATGGCCGGCCCCAGCCCAGGAGTGACTGCATGACCCGCGCCCCCCTGCCCCACCTGGTCGTCATCGGTGGCGGTTTCGCCGGCCTCTGGGCCACCCGCGCATTGGCCAGGGCGCACGTCCGCATCACCCTGGTGGACCGCCGCAACCACCACCTGTTCCAGCCGCTGCTCTACCAGGTGGCCACCGCCGGCCTGTCTGCACCCGATATCGCCGCACCCCTGCGGCATATCCTCGGCAACCAGCGCAACGTCGAGGTGCGACTGGGCGAAGTCACCGCGATCAACAAGCACGCCCGCAGCATCACCCTCGCCGACGGCAGCCAGCTCGGCTACGACATGCTGATGCTCTGCACCGGGGCCACGCATGCCTACTTCGGCCACGACGAATGGGCCGCCGACGCGCCAGGCCTGAAAACCCTGGACGATGCGATCGCACTGCGCCGCAAACTGCTGCTTGCCTTCGAGCGCGCCGAGGCCGAACCGGACCCGGCGCGCAAGGCCGCCTGGCTCAGTTTCGCCGTGGTCGGCGGCGGCCCGACCGGTGTGGAGCTGGCCGGCACGCTGGCCGAGATCGCGCGCCACACATTGCGCAACGAGTTCCGTCATATCGACCCGGCCAGCGCCAAGGTCCGCCTGGTGGAGGCCGGTCCGCGCGTGCTGTCCAGCTTCCCCGAGGTGCTCTCGCTGAAGGCGCGTCGCCAGTTGGAGAAGCTCGGCGTGGACGTCCTGACCGGCACGCCGGTGACCCACATCGATGGCGAGGGCTTCCAGCTGGGCGACCGGTTCTTTGCCGCCCGCACCGTGGTCTGGGCCGCTGGCGTGGCGGCCTCGCCGCTGGCCCGCACGCTCGACGTCCCGCTGGACCGCGCCGGCCGCGTGCCGGTGCAACCCGACCTCACGCTGGACGGTCACCCGGAGATCTTCGTGGCCGGCGATCTGGCTGCCATCAGCCAGGCCGACGGCAAACCGGTACCGGGCGTTGCGCCCGCCGCCAAACAGATGGGCAAGCACGTCGCCGCGACCATTCGCGCGCGGCTGGAGGGCAAGCCCACGCCGGGCCCCTTCGCGTACCAGGACGTCGGCAACCTGGCCACGATCGGGCGCATGGCGGCGATCGTGCACCTGGGCAGGCTGCAGCTGTCCGGCGTGCTCGCCTGGTGGTTCTGGCTGGCCGCGCACGTGTTCTTCCTGATCGGCTTCCGCAACCGCATCGTGGTGCTGCTCAACTGGGCCGTGGCGTACTGGAGCTACCAGCGCAGCGCGCGGATCATCTTCGGCGACGACCGCGACGACCGACGGCTCCGTCCCCCGTCACCCTGAGCCCGGCGGCACTCAGCCGGGCGGGCGACGGGCGACGTCGATGCGTGGCGTGCGCAGGTGCCTTACGCTGGCGGTGACGGCCTCCGGTGCGGTGTCGTCCCGCTTCGCCGGCCACACGTCGCGGACTGTCCCGCAGGCAGCGTGCAGGCGTTGCGCATGGTCGTGCGCGTCGCCATCGCGGATCACCACGTTGCGACCACGCGGACCCGGATTCGACGACCGCCGGGATCGGCGGTAGAGTCGCGGCAGTTTCTTCAGGGGGAGAAGCCGCATGACGCATCACCGTCAGGTACGAGGCTGGCCGCTGGCCCTGTCGGCCCTGCTGGCCGGTTGCAGCGCGACCACCGGTATCGGCGTGAAGGACGTCCCGTACCCGACGGTGCGCAGCAGTTGGGCGCAGGCCGGCATCACCGATGCACGCCAGCCGTTCTCCGCCGTGTTCTGCCGGCACCTGCAGGCCACGCCCGCCACGGCGATGCAGGACTGCGCGCGGTGGTGGTGGCCGATCGAGGCCGGGGCCACCGGCGTCGCCGACCGGCCCCTGTCCGACCCGCTGCCCGCCACACGCGATCTGGTGATCATCCCCGGCATCTTCGGCGAGTGCGTGGCACCGTGGGTAACGCCCTTCTCGCACGACCATGCGGCGCTGGCAGCGCTGGGCTACCGGGTCAGCGTGGCGGACGTGGAGGGGCGCGCGTCCGCGGCGCGCAACGCCGACCACCTGCATACCCACCTGGCACGGCTGCCGGAGGGTGCCAACGCCGTGATCATCGCCTATTCCAAGGGCGCCACCGACGTGATGCTGGCGGCCAGCCAGCCACAGGCTGCTGCGTGGCGGCACAAGGTATCGGCCCTGATCGCCGTGGCCGGCGCGGTGCAGGGCTCGCCGCTCGCGGATGACGGGCACACGCTGTATCGCGACCTGGCGCGGTTCGATCTGCCCACCTGCGACCGCAGCGATGCCGGGGGCGTCCGCAGCCTGACGCATGCGGAGGCCATGCGCGTCGCCGACGCCTTTGCGGCATCGCGTCCGCCGTTTCCCACCTACAGCGTCGTCGCCGTTGCCGATCGTGGCAACGTCAATTCCCTGCTCGCCGGCACGCACGCGTGGCTGTCGCTGATCGACGCGCGCAACGACGGACAGGTGCTGCTGGAAGACGCCGTGATTCCCGGCAGCACGGTGCTGGGCGTGTTCCGTGCCGACCACTGGTCGATCGCGCTGCCGTTCGAGGACAGCCCCGCCCCGCTGATGCGCCCGTTCCGGCGCAACAACCACTTCCCCCGCGGCCCATTGGTCCGGGCAATGCTGGAGTTCACTGCCCCAGTGGCCGCGTCACGTGTCACCACCAAGGAGGAGTAGTGCATGCACAAGGTACTGGTTGCCGCCGCGTTGGCGGCGTGTTCGGCGTCGGCGTTGGGCGCGGAGGAAACGACATCGCCCACGCAGGTGTTCTTCCTGGCGGATCCGCAGATCCACAACGTGTACGGCGCCGCGCTGAAGCAGATGTTTCCGGTGTCCAACTGGGTGTCGGGCGTGGCGATCCGGCCGCCGGAGGTCAACCTGCTGGCGCCGCTTGTGCTGAGGCACTCACTGACCCGTGGGATGGAACAGCTGCCAGCGGACAATCGCCTGGTCGTCGTATTGGGAGATGGAACCAACATTGGCTGTAGCGGCGAGGCCGAGGTATTCGATGCGGAGTTTCGACGTTCCGATACCACGATCCGCCTGATGGCACACGGCAATCACGACAGTTACCTGATGGGCACCGTGAACTCGTATGGGCCCCGTCCAGAGGATACCCGCCCGCTTGATCACATGAGCAGGGCGCCGCTGCCGGTGGACGAAACCTGGTACACCGCGACGCCGTCTCCTGTGGTCACCGGCACCAGTATGGCCAACCGCAACTGGGCCGACGGCTGCTATCAGCCTGTCCGGAACGGGGGGCAACCCGGCACCCCGATGAACAAGGTGCGCTGGATGGCACGCTATGCAGCGAGCCTTGAGGCGCAGGGGTTGGTCCAGACACCGGGCGGCACGGCAAAGCACGGGGGACTGCGATTCACGGGTAGCGCCGTGCCTGGGACACCGCTGGCTGCACTGAACTATCGCTCCGAAGGCATCTGGTACCGCCCGAAGCAGTCCACGACGCCTGGACACTCGGACTACGCCCGCAGCTGGAACTCGTACATGGTGCAGGCCGTCGACCTGGATGCGCGACACACCCTGGTGCTGATCGATACGTCCGTGTGCCAGAACGCCCGCGGCGGTCCCTCGTATGTGCTCAGCAATGCCGGACAGAATGCCTGTCTCGGCTGGGAGCAGTACGCAACGCTGACAAGGATGCTGGATGGCATGGCGGATGAGAGGAGCCTGATTGTCGGCGGTCATTTCCCGCTCAACGATCTCAAGGGAGATCGCAGGAAACTCATCGCGCTGTTCAACAAGGTGCGCCCCGCAGGGTGGACCTACGTCTCGGGGCACACCCACCACGCAATCACCAGCAGGAAATACGGCAACGGTGTGGATGTGAACATCGGCTCCACAACCGACTGGCCGATGGAAAGCCACGTCCTGGGCTTCGCCGCTGATGCGCCTACGGTGGTGGACACGAAGTCGCTGGTGATCGGGACCACCATTGCCCAGCCGATGACGTATCGGGCAGGAACGCAGATGGGCGGAAAGTACTCCGAGCTGTGCCGCCATCTCCCCGTGGCCAGGGCCCTCGCCGACGCCTCCCCGGAAACAGCGGGCACGCTGTGGGTGTCCCCCTCACTGACGACGACACAGTGCGACGCCATCCAGGCCGACTGGGCGAAGCACGCCCAGGTTTTGATGGACGACCAGGAGCGGATCTCCAAGCGCTTCGACGACGAGCCGCGATACCGGGACTTCGTGCTGTCGGTTGCGGCAAGCGCCAGCCTGCACGAGCACAGGTCCTTCAGCCTCGGCAACTACCTCCCCTGAGCGCTCCCTGCAGCGCCCGGTGCCTGCCGGGCGCTGCATCCGCGCCCCACGTCAGTCGTCGATGGCGTCGATCACGCCGGTGCCGTGGCGGACGCACACGGTGAGGATCGGCCCTGGTCCGATTCGCGGCTCCGGTCTCACGCATTGGCGGAATCGGCGTCCAGCGGCACGCCCACCGCGCACAGCCACATTGACGCCGCCACGCGCGGGGCGGCACCCGACGCGCCGCCCATTGCAGCCGCGCCGGCTCTGCCTCGCCAGCGGTCCCCGCCCGCCCCTTCTTCCATCGTCGTCATGACACGCTGCTCCTTGTGTCGGGTCGTGCGGGACGGACCCGGTCAGCTTTCCATCGAAATGCCGTCGATCACGCCTGCGTCGTCGAAATGGACCGACAGCACGTACTGGGTGACGTCGCCCGGCAGGGTGAAATCGATGTACTCCATTTTATCTTCCCCCCATGCCGAGGCGAACTGGAGCAGGCCGATGATGCTGGCGGTATCCGGTTCGGTCTGGCCAAGGTATTGGCGCCAGTAGCTGGCCGGCAGTTCCTCGCGATGATGGCTGGCGAACAGGTCGACCCCGTCCTCTGCGGCCTCGGTACCGATGGCCTGTTTTATCGCGGCCAGGGCATCGGCCTGCCGCTGCGTTGCAATGTCGGTCATGTGCGTTCCTTGTTCATGCGGGCGTGCGGTCAACTGGCCTGCGACATGCAGCCCCAGCCGTCGACCTTGCCACTGTAGGACACCGCCTCGCTGACCAGCAGGCCTTCGAAGCCGGCGATGTTCTGGTAGGTCGGGATCATCAGCGGATGCACCACCACCTGCCACGGGAAGTCCTCGTTCTCTTCATAGGCGGAGAACGACACCTTCTGCTCGTTGCGCAGCAGGTGCACCGCAAACGCGATGGCGACGTCTTCGGTCGGGAAGATCAGCGCGAAGTCCACTTCGCGGGGAATGGTCAGGTCGTCGCCGTCCTGCAGCATGTTCCACAGCACATCGCCGTTTTCGTCTTCCGGGTACAACGCAACATCGCGGGTCATGGCAATCCAGAGTGGGTGGTCTGCAGGGATTGTCGGCCAGGATCGCGTGGGCGACCAGTGGGTCTGCTCAGGGCGCCTGCAGCCACGCCAGCTTGCGTGCGCGCGGCTGGCGCTTGAGCGCCCATTCGGCCTTCGAGGCTGCCGCGCGGTCGGGGTAGGCGCGCATGGCCAGCACTTTCACCGGCGGATTGGCGCGCGTGTAGCGGGCCCCCTTGCCGGCCAGGTGGGCCTGGAAGCGAGCCGCCACGTCGGTGCTGATGCCCGCGTAGAAGCTGCCGTTGCGGCATTCGAGCAGGTACAGATACCAGCAGGCGGACGCGGTGGGCGGTTCAGCGGACATACCGGGATTATCCCCCGGACCGGTGCCGCTGGCTGCTAGAATCCGCCCCGGATGCAGGAGAGAGGCGCCGCGCTGGCGCCCGCCGAAGGCGCAGGCTCCCATAATCGCTCAGGCCGGTGGCCCGATACGCCACCAACCATGCATCCGACACGCCGATCTGGAGAGAGGTCTTCAATGACCCGCCGAAGGGGCACGTGGCCTGGCCACCGAACTCTCAGGCAAAAGGACAGCGGGAGCGGCAACGGTATCCCCCTCTCACGACAGTGCACCGCGCTGGCGTGCGCCGTGCGTGGTTCCGTCCCCGTTTGTCGTGTCCGGAGCCCCCCATGCTGCTCTCCCTGATCTACCTCATCGCCATCTCCGCCGAAGCCATGACCGGCGCACTGTCTGCCGGGCGACGGCGCATGGACCTGTTCGGCGTGGTCATCATTGCCTGCGTCACTGCGCTCGGTGGCGGCTCGCTGCGCGACATCGTGCTGGGCCACTACCCGCTGGGCTGGGTGAAGCACCCGGAGTACCTCGGCTTCACCATCTGCGCGGCGCTGATCGCCACCTGGGTGGCGCGCTGGATGCACCACTTCCGCCGTACCTTCCTGGTGCTGGACGGGCTGGGCCTGATTGCGTTCACCCTGATCGGCTGCGCGGTGGCGCGCGAAGGTGGGCATACCGCGCCGATCGTGCTGATCGCCGGCATGTTGACCGGTGCATTCGGTGGCGTGCTGCGTGACGTGCTGTGCAACGAAGTGCCGCTGATCTTCCAGAAGGAACTGTATGCGGTGATCACCCTGCTGACCGGCGCGGCCTGGCTGGTGCTGCTGGAACTGGGGATGTCGCTCAATGCAGCCACGCTGTGGTGCCTCGGCGGCGGTTTCCTGTTCCGCCTGCTGGCGATCCACTTCAAATGGGAAATGCCCAAGTTCGTGTACCGCGACGAGGTGCATTGAGCCGCTGACGCACACATGACCAAGGTCATGTGAGCGCAGGGGGCCGCGCGCGTTACCATAGCGGCCCCGTCCTCGCCGACGGCATCCAGCCACGCTGCGGCATTCGACTGCGGCCCCGCCAGACATCCCCACTTCGTCCCGCCTGCCCCCACGGGCCGGTATCTCATGGACGCGCCAACCGCTGGTCGGCGCGCAGGATGCCCCATGTCTGCCCCGCTGCCCCCGTCGTCGCGTACCCGCCGTCTGTTCAAACCGCTGTTGCTGCTGGCCGTGCTGGCCGTCGCCGCGATCGCCTGGCGTGTGTTCGCGCCGGCACCGGCGGACAAGGCGGCCCCTGCCGCCGCTGCCATCCCGGTCCGCGTGGCCACGGTAGCGCGCGAGGACCTGGTGGTGCGGTTGAAAGCGCTCGGCACGGTGACCCCGCTGCACACCGTGAGCCTGCGCAGTCGCGTCGAGGGTGAACTGCTGCGGCTGGCGTTCCGCGAGGGCCAGCACGTCAACGCGGGCGATCTGATCGCCGAGATCGACCCGCGCCCCTACCAGGTGCAGTTGGCGCGCGCATTGGGCACCCAGCAGCAGAACCTGGCCGAGCTGGACAACGCCCAGACCCAGCTCAGACGCTTTGTCGAACTGCAGAGCAAACACTTCGTCTCGGCGCAGGAACTGAGCGACCAGCAGAGCCGAGTGCGCCAGCTGCAGGGCCGTCGTCAGACCGACCAGGCCGCCGTGGACGAAGCACGTCTGCAACTGCAGTACACCCGCATCACCGCGCCGGTGGCCGGGCGCATGGGGCTGCGCAACGTGGATGTGGGCAACCTGGTGCGCAGCGGCGACACCGAGCCGCTGGCCACCATCACCCAGACCATGCCGATCAGCGTGCTGTTCACCGTGCCCGAGCCGGACCTGCCGGCAGTGGTCGCCGCGGTGCGCACCACCCCCCAGCTCACCGTGGAAGCGTGGGACCGCGAAGAACGCCAGGCGCTCGGTGACGGGGTGCTGTCCAGCCTGGACAACCGCATCGACACCGCCACCGGCACGCTGAAGCTGCGCGCGCAGTTCGCCAATGCCGACGAAACCCTGTTCCCCAACCAGTTCGTCAACATCCGCCTGCAGGTCAGCAGCAGCGACGCGGTGGTGATCCCCAATGCGGCCGTGCAGTTCGGCAGCAAGGGCACCTATGTGTATGTGATTGCCGCCGATGACACCTCGCACCTGCGCAACGTGGTGCTCGGCCCCGCCGACGGCGAGCGCGTCTCGGTCCGCGAGGGGCTCAGGGCCGGCGAGCGGGTGGTGGTCGAAGGCATCGACGGTCTGCGCGAAGGCGCCAAGGTGGAGGTGGTCGCGCAGGACCCGGCACGGACCGGCGCATGAACCTGTCGCGTCCCTTCATCGAGCGCCCGGTAGCCACCACGCTGCTGATGGTGGCGCTGCTGCTGTCCGGGATCATGGCCTACCGGCTGCTGCCGGTGGCCGCACTGCCACAGGTGGACTACCCGATCATCCAGGTGACCACGCTGTACCCGGGCGCAAGTCCGGGGGTGACCACCCGCGCGGTCACCGCCCCGCTGGAACGCCAGCTCGGGCAGATTCCCGGCCTGAAACAGATGTCGTCCACCAGCTCCGGTGGGGCCTCGGTGATCACCCTGCAGTTCTCGTTGGAGGTGGTGCTGGGCGTGGCCGAGCAGGAAGTGCAGGCCGCCATCAACGCCGCCGACAGCGTCCTGCCCGATGACCTGCCGGTGCCGCCGGTGTACCGCAAGGTCAATCCGGCCGACACGCCGATCCTGACCCTCGCGGTGACCTCGCAGGGCCTGTCGCTGCCGCAGGTGCACGACCTGGTGGATACGCGCATGGCGCAGCGGCTGTCGCAGCTGCCCGGGGTGGGCCTGGTCAGCCTGGCCGGCGGCCAGCGTCCGGCGGTGCGGATCCAGGCCAATCCGTCCGCACTGGCCGCCAACGGCCTGAGCATGGCGCACATCCGCCAGGCGATCGGCGCAGCCAACGTGAATGTGCCCAAGGGCAGCTTCGACGGCCCGACCCGCGCGATCATGCTCGATGCCAACGACCAGATGCGCTCGGTGGCCGAGTACCGTGCGCTGATCCTGGCCTACAAGGACGGCGCGCCGCTGCGGCTGGGCGATGTGGCGACCATCGAGGACGGCGCCGAGAACCGCCAGCTCGCCGCGTGGTCGGGCACCACCCCGGCGGTACTGGTCACGATCCAGCGCCAGCCCGGCGCCAACGTGATCGCCGTGGTCGACCAGGTGCGCGCGCTGCTGCCCCAGTTGCAGGCCTCGCTGCCCAAGGGCGTGGATGTGACGGTGATGAGCGATCGCACCGAGTCGATCCGCGCCTCGATCCGCGGGGTGCAGCACGAGCTGCTGATCGCGATCGCGCTGGTGGTGATGGTCACCTTCGTGTTCCTGCGCAACATCCCGGCCACGATCATCCCGTCCATCGCGGTGCCGCTGTCGCTGGTGGGCACGTTCGGGGTGATGCTGCTGGCCGGGTTCTCGCTCAACAATCTCACCCTGATGGCGCTGACCATCGCCACCGGCTTCGTGGTCGACGATGCGATCGTGATGCTGGAGAACATCGCCCGGCATCTGGAGCGCGGCGAGACGCCCCTGCAGGCCGCGCTCAAAGGCGCGCGACAGATCGGCTTCACGCTGATCTCGCTCACCCTGTCGTTGATCGCGGTGCTGATCCCGCTGCTGTTCATGGCCGACGTGGTGGGCAGACTGTTCCATGAGTTCGCCATCACCCTGGCGGTGGCCATCGGCATCTCGCTGCTGGTCTCGCTGACGCTGACCCCGATGATGTGCGCACGGCTGCTCAAGGCCGGCCACGCCACGCGCCGCGACAGCGACGGCCGCGAATCGGCGCAGCAGGGCGATCCGTTCGACCGCGTGGTCGCCCTCTACGACCGCCAGCTGCGCTGGGTGCTGCAGCGCCAGCCGCTGATGCTGGCCGCCACGGTGGCGACCCTGCTGCTGACGGCGGTGCTGTACCTGTGGGTGCCCAAGGGCTTCTTCCCGGTGCAGGACGCCGGGCTGATCCAGGGCATCAGCGAAGCCCCGCAGTCGATCTCGTTCCAGGCGATGGCGCAGCGCCAACAGGCGCTGTCCTCGGCGCTGCTGGCCGACGAAGACGTGGCCAGCCTGTCCTCGTTCATCGGCGTGGACGGCAACAACGCCACGCTCAACAGCGGGCGGCTGCTGATCGAACTCAAACCGCATGCGCAGCGCGATGCCGATGCGCAGGCGATCATCGCGCGGCTGCAGCAGCGCGTGGCGCATGTTCCGGGCATCCGCCTGTACCTGCAGCCGGTGCAGGAGCTGGGCATCGAAGACCGGATCAGCCGTACCCAGTACCAGTTCACCCTGACCAGCCCGGACAGCGATGCGCTGGCCGTGTGGACGCCCCGCCTGCTCGCCCATCTGCAGCAGGCGCCTGCACTGGCCGACGTGGCCAGCGACCTGCAGGACCAGGGCCTGCAGGCGCACGTGCTGATCGACCGCGTGGCCGCCGCGCGCCTGGGCATCGGTGTGGATGCGGTGGCCGATGCGCTGTACGACGCGTTCGGACAGCGCCAGATCTCCACCATCTTCACCCAGGCCAACCAGTATCGCGTGGTGCTGGAAGCGCGGCAGGACGCCGCGTTCGGACCCGACGCGATCGCGCGCCTGCATGTGACCGGCCCGGACGGACGGCAGGTTCCGCTGGCCGGCATCGCCCGCATCGAGCAGCGCCCGGCGCACCTGCTGATCAACCACGTCGGCCAGTTTCCGGCGGTGACGTTCTCGTTCAACCTGGCCGAGGATGCCTCGCTTGGCGAAGCGGTCGCGGCGATCGACGGCGCACGCGCGGCGATCGGCCTGCCCACCAGCGTGGAGCTGCGCCTGCAGGGCGCCGCCGATGCGTTCCGCGCGTCGCTGTCGAGCACGCTGTGGCTGGTCCTGGCGGCCGTGGTGGTGATGTACCTGGTGCTGGGCGTGCTCTATGAGAGCTTCATCCACCCCATCACCATTCTCTCCACCCTGCCCTCGGCCACGGTGGGCGCGCTGCTGGCGCTGCTGCTGAGCGGCCGCAGCCTGGACCTGATCGCGGTGATCGGCGTCGTGCTGCTGATCGGGCTGGTGAAGAAGAACGCGATCATGATGATCGACTTCGCGCTGGAGGCCGAGCGCGAAGCGGGCCTGCGCCCGCGTGAGGCCATCCACCAGGCGGCGCTGCTGCGCTTCCGCCCGATCCTGATGACCACCCTGGCTGCGCTGTTCGGCGCGATCCCGCTGATGTTCGCCAGCGGCTCCGGCGCGGAACTGCGCCAGCCGCTGGGCGTGGTGATGGTGGGCGGGTTGATCGTCAGCCAGGTGCTCACGCTGTTCACCACGCCGGTGATCTACCTGTTCTTCGACCGCTTCCGCCGTCGCCCCGCCAGCGCTGCCGATACCGCCGAGGCGCAGGCGTGACACCGCTGTCGCGCGCGATCGGCTGGTTCGTGCAGCACCCCGTCGCCACGGTGCTGCTGTCGGTGGCGGTGGTGCTGGCCGGTCTGCTCGGGCTGCGCCTGCTGCCGGTCGCGCCGCTGCCACAGGTGGATTACCCGGCCATCAATGTCAGCGCCAGCCTGCCCGGGGCCAGCCCCGAGTCGATGGCCGCCAACGTGGCCACGCCGCTGGAGCGCGCGCTCGGCACGATTCCCGGGTTGACCGGGATCGATTCGGCCAGCACGCAGGGCTCCACCCAGGTGGAGCTGACGTTCGCGCTGGGCCGCAACGTGGACGATGCCGCGCGTGATGTGCAGGCCGCGATCAACGCCGCACGCGCGCAGTTGCCGAGCGGCATGCCGGGCATGCCGCAGTACCGCAAGGTGAATCCCTCGCAGGCGCCGATCCTGGCGTTGGCGCTGAGCTCGGACAGTCTCTCGCCAGGCCAGATCTACGATGTGGCCTCGACCGTGATCGCGCAGAAGCTGGCGCAGATCCCCGGCGTGGGCGAGGTACAGGTGGGCGGCAGTTCGCTGCCGGCGGTACGCGTGTCTCTGGACCCCAACGCGCTGAACCAGTACCGCATCGCGCTGGACGATGTGGCCGCGGCGATCCGCAATGCCAATGCGCTCAAACCGCTCGGCACGATCGCCAGCCGGTCGCGGCAATGGCAGCTGGAGGCAACCCTGCAGCTGCGCACGGCTGCCGAGTACCGGTCGCTTGTGGTCGCCATGCGTGACGGCAGGCCGGTCCATCTGGGGGACGTGGCGGCGGTCAGCGAAGGGGTCGAGGACCGTTACGCCAGCGGCTTCCACAACGCACGTCCGGCGGTGCTGCTGATTGTGAGCCGCCAGCCGGATGCCAACATCATCGAGACCGTCGATGCGATCACCGCGCAGATGGATACCCTGCAGGCACTGCTGCCGGCCAGCATCGACATGCAACTGGTGATGGACCGCTCGCCGGTGATCCGCGCCACCCTGCGCGAGGCCGAGCTGACCCTGCTGCTGGCGGTCGCGCTGGTGGTGCTGGTGGTACTGGCCTTCCTCGGCCACTGGCGCGCGGCGCTGGTGCCGGCGCTGGCGATCCCCGTGTCGCTGCTGGGCGCGCTGGCAATCATCGCGCTGCTGGGGTTCTCGCTCAACACACTGTCGCTGATGGCGTTGATCGTCGCCGCAGTGCTGGTGGTCGATGACGCCATCGTCGTGCTCGAGAACATCGCCCGCCATCGTGAGCTCGGCGCGTCACCGCTGCAGGCCGCTTTGCGCGGTGCCGGCGAGGTGGGCGCCACGCTGCTGTCGATGAACATCGCGCTGGCCGTGGTGTTCGTCTCGATTCTGTTCCTGGACGACTTCGTCGAGAAACTGTTCCGCGAGTTCTCGTTGACCCTGGTCGCCGCGATGGGCGTATCGCTGCTGGTGTCGCTGAGCCTGACCCCGATGCTGTGCGCGCGCCTGCCCGGGCAGGCGCGGCCTGGCCCCGGCATCGGACTGCAGCGTGCGGGCACCGCGCTGTTCGAGCGCCTGCGCAACGCCTACGTGGGCAGCCTGCAGGCGATGCTCCGCTGGCTCGCGCTGCCGCTGCTGCTGTTTGCCGGTGTGATCGCGCTGAACGTGTGGCTGTTCCAGCAGGTGCCCAAGGGCATCGTGCCCAAGCAGGACACCGCGCAGCTGCGCGGCTTCGCGCGTGGCGACGACGGGCTGTCCTTCCAGGTGATGCAGCCCAAGATCGAGGCCTATCGCCAGCTGCTGCTGGCCGATCCGGCGATCAGCGACATAATCGGGTACATCGGCGGGCGCAGCGGGGTCAACAACGCCTTCATCATGATCAAGATGAAGCCGCTGGCCGAGCGCAGGGTGTCCAGCCAACAGGTGATCGACCGCCTGCGCGCCAACATGCCGAAGATTCCCGGCGGCGGGATGTTCCTCTGGGTGGACCAGGACCTCAAGCTCGAGGGCGGCGGTGACAGCGGCCAGTACGAGCTCCAGCTCCTGTCCGGCGACCTGGCCGCGCTGCGCCAGTGGACGCCGCGGGTCGGCGATGCGCTGCGCGCCCTGCCCGAACTGGTGGACGTGGCGTCCAAAGGTGACGAGGGCATGCGCCAGGTGGTGCTGGACATCGACCGCGATGCGGCCGCCCGGCTGGGCGTGGACATGCGCATGATCGCCTCGGTGCTCAACAACGCCTTCAGCCAGCGCCAGGTGGCCACCCTGTACGACACGCTCAATCAGTATCGGGTGGTGATGGAACTGGACCCGCGCTACACGCAGGACCCCTCGACGCTGGAGCAGATCCACGTGATCGGCAAGGATGGCCAGCGCCTGCCGCTGTCGTCCATCGCCCGCTGGGACTACGGCATGGCACCGGACCGGATCTACCACAGCCAGCAGTTCGCCTCGGTCTGGATCGAGTTCGCGCTGGCCCCCGGCGTGAGCCTGGAGCAGGCGGTGAAGGCGGTGGACCGCGCGATGGCCGGGATCATGCTGCCTACCCAGGTGCAGGCGCGGCTCAGTGGCGAGGCCGGCGGCTTCGAGAAACTGCGCGCACGCCAGCTGTGGCTGATCCTTGGCGCGATGCTGGCGGTATACCTGGTGCTCGGTGTGCTGTACGAGAGCGTCGTGCAGCCGCTGGCGATCCTCTCCACCCTGCCCTCGGCCGGCGTCGGCGCGCTGCTGGCGTTGATGGCGTTCGGCAACGAATTGAATCTGATCTCGCTGCTCGGATTGTTCCTGCTGGTCGGGGTGGTGATGAAGAACACCATCCTGATCATCGACTTCGCGCTGTCGGCCGAGCGCGAGCGCGGCCTGTCGCCCTGCGATGCGATCTGCGAGGCCGCACGGCTGCGCTTCCGCCCGATCCTGATGACCAGTGTGGCCGCCCTGCTCGGTACCCTGCCGTTGATGCTGGCCACCGGCGAAGGCTGGGAGATGCGCCAGCCGCTGGGCATCGCCATCGTCGGCGGGCTGCTGGTCAGCCAGTGGCTGACCCTGTACACCACCCCGGCCATCTACCTTGCATTGGCCCGGCTGCGACGCCCCGCGTAGCGCCGGGTTCTGCCCGGCGGCGTTCTGCCGTGACACACGCGCCACCACCGCCGTCGCATCGTCGTCGGACGATGCGACGATGCGGCGATGCCATGCTTCAGCGGGATCACCGTTGCCGGCGTCGCCCCACTTTCAGGCCGCTTCGCTGACCCGCGCGGCACGCCGGGCGCGGACCGCCTGCGCCAGCGACTCGAGCACGGCCAGGGAGCTGTCCCAGCCGATGCAGCCATCGGTGATGCTCTGCCCGTAGACCAGCGGCTGGCCCTCGACCAGATCCTGCCGGCCCGCCACAAGGTGGCTCTCGACCATCACACCGACGATGCGCTCTTCGCCATTGGCCAGCTGCGCGTTGATGTCGGCGATGACCTTGGGCTGGTTTTCCGGATTCTTGCTGCTGTTGGCGTGGCTGGCGTCGATCATGATGCGCGCGGGCAGGTGCGACTTCGCCAGCGTCTGGCTGGTTGCCTCGACATGGGTGGCATCGTAGTTGGGGGTCTTGCCGCCGCGCAGGATCACATGGCAATCGGGGTTGCCGGCGGTGGCAACAATGGCGGTGCCGCCTTCCTTGGTCACCGAGAGGAAGTGGTGCGGGTTGGAGGCCGCGCCGATCGCATCGGCGGCGATCTTGATGTTGCCGTCGGTGCCGTTCTTGAACCCGACCGGGCACGACAGCCCAGACGCCAGCTCGCGGTGCACCTGGCTTTCGGTGGTCCGCGCACCGATCGCGCCCCAGGCCACCAGGTCGGCGATGTACTGCGGCGAGATCACGTCCAGAAACTCCACGCCGGCCGGCAGGCCCAGCTTGTTGATGTCGCGCAGCAGGCCACGCGCCACGCGCAGGCCCTTGTTGATGTTGAAGCTGCCGTCCAGGTCGGGATCGTTGATCAGGCCTTTCCAGCCCACCGTGGTGCGCGGCTTCTCGAAGTACACGCGCATGACGATCTCCAGCGCATCGGCATACGCATCGCGCAGCGGCTTGAGGCGCTGGGCGTACTCGATGGCGGCCACCGGATCGTGGATCGAGCACGGGCCGATCACCACCGCCAGACGGTCGTCGCGGCCATGCAGGATCTCGTGCAGCGCGGCGCGCGAGGCGCTTACCGTGTCGGAGGCTTCATCGTCACAGGGCAGCATCGCCAGCAGCTGGGCCGGCGGGGTCAACGGTTCGATCTTGCGGATGCGCAGGTCGTCGGTGTGCGGGGGCATGGGGGAAACTCCTTGGAAGGTGGGGGTCCCCAGCGCGGCGGCAACAAAAAAGCCGCCAGGTGCGCTGGCGGCTTTCGGGAATGCGTCTGAAGCTTTCTTCAGGGTGAGCGCATGCCTTCCTCCGCCGGTGGCTTCGGAAAGTAATACCAAAAGTAGGCATTGGCGGGGCGTGCGTTCATTGGGGACTAGTGATAACACAGGGTTTCAGGGCTGCCAACTGTTTCAAACGCAACTGGCGCGCCGCGTTCAGGCGTGGACGCGGTCGCATCGCGGCGGCTTACCCCGCCTTGTCCAGCAGGCGCAGCGCGCGCTTGCGCACGTATGCATTGGCCGCGCCGTCATGGCGTTCGGCCCAAGCCGCGCACAGCGATCGCACCCACGCCGGCTGGCTCTTGCCGGCGTCGTTCAACCAGTTGCCCACCGAGTCCTGCACGTAACGCGATTCATCGCAGCACAGCGCTTCCAGCAGCGGCTGCGCGTGCTGCGGTTCCTGCTTGAACAACGCGATGTGCGCGGCCCACACCCCGCGCGGACGCAGCGCTTCGCAGGCGAAACGGCGCACGTTGGGGGACGCATCGGCGGTCCAGCCGTGCACATGCGCCAGCACCCGCAGCGGCTCGGCGGCGATGTGCGGGCGCAGTGCGAGCCACGCCCATTCGCGCACGCCGAAATGCGGATCGTCGGCCAGCGCGCGCATCGCATCGAGCTTGTGCTCCAGTGTCAGGCGCGGGTCGCTGCCGATCAGATAGCAGGCCCAGCCACGCACGGTGTCGCTGGTATGGCGCTGCCAGTGCTGCGGATCGCCGAGCGCATGCGCGCGCAGCAGCGTCGCCGCGCCCTGCATGCGCAGGGTGATGCCGCTGTTGGCGGCCTTGCGCATGCTGTCCACGGCCGAGGCCGGCAGGGATGGGGCGACAGCGGCAAGCAGGCGGGCGAAATCCAGCGAGAGGATCTCGGCCAGATGCGCCGCTTCGACCCGGCCCGCATCCAGCTGGGCACGGCGCTCGCGTGACAACGGCGGCTTCTTCGTCATGCGATCTTCCCCGCATCGGTGCGTGCCCAGATGCGGCACAGCATGCCACTGAGCAGGCTGCGTTCCTGATCGCTGAGATCGGCGAACAGGCCGCCGATCCACTGCGTGTGCTGGTCGAACAGCTGCACCGCGAGCGCCTCGCCCGCGGCGGTGAGACGCACGTTGACCCGGCGCCTGTCGTCCGGATCGGGGTGGCGCTCCAGCAGCGCATCCCGCGCCAGGCCGTCGAGCAGCCCGGTGATGGTGGCGCGGGTCACGCCGGCGCGCTCGGCGAGCTGGTGTGGCGACAGGGGCTGCTCGGCCCCCTGGAGCAGGAACAGCAGCACGAAGCGGCCTTCGCTCAGCCCCAGCGGGGCCAGGCGGTGCGCGCAGTCCTGGTCGATCGCGCGGGACAGCGACAGCAGTTGGAAGCACTGGGTCAGACCCTCGTGCTCGGCGTGGCCACGGCGCTGCAGTTCGCTGAGAAAGGCGTGGTGTTTTGGTTCCAGCATGCGGGCACGGATCACGTAATACGGCGGCTAACTATATCGGAAAGCACAGACGAACGATCAACCCGCCTCCCGGCCGGTCCACCAGCTGCAGTTGGCCACCGTGCTGACGCACCGCGCCCTGCACCACCGCCAGGCCCAGGCCGGTGCCGCCGGTGCTGCGGTTGCGCGAGGTTTCATGGCGCTGGAAGGGTTGCAGCAACCGGGCCTTCTCCGCCTCGGGAATGCCCGGGCCACGATCGGCAACGTCCACCCACAGCGCCTCCGCCGTGCGCTGGACGGCCACCTCCACCGCGCCGGCATAGCGCGCGGCGTTGTCGATCAGGTTGTCCAGCGCGCGCCGCAGGAGCAGCGCGTCGCCGTGCCAGGGCAGGTGCACGGGCAGATCGGCATGGATCTGCACGCCCCGCAGGCGCGCGGACTGTACGCAGTCGTCCAGCAGCGCGCCCATCTCCACAGGCCGCATCGAGGCCGGCTCCAGTTCGCCGCGGGCGTAGTCGAGCACCTGTTCGATCATGGCGTTCATGCGCTCGATGTCGGCCACCATCCGCGCGGCCTGCGCAGGCGGTGCGGATTCCGCGCGCAGGCGCAGGCCAGTCAAGGGAGTACGCAGGTCGTGCGCCACGGCGGCGAGCATGCGCGTCATGTCCTGCGCCTGGTCGCGCAGGCGCTCGCGGCCGGCGTTGATCGCACTGGCCAGCACCTGGACCTCGCGCGGGCCATCATCGGGCAGCCGCGTCATCGCGTGCAGGGTCACCTCAGCGCTGGCATCGGCCAGCCGCCGCAGCGGACGCCCGATCCGACGTGCGGCCCAGGTCGCCAACGGGGCCAGCAGCAAGGTGCCGCCGAGCAACGCCAGCAGCACCTGCCGACGCCACGCGGCAACGTCGCTGACGTCGCTGCCCAGCACCTGCCAACGGCCGTCGGCGCCGCGCACGCCCAGTTCGAACGCCGGCCACTGCAGCGCTGCCAGCAGCGCGCCCTGCGTCCGTACCACGTCGGGGTCGGCGCTTGCGCTGACCGATGCACCGCGGGCGAACACCTTGATGTCCGGGGCTTTGTCGGCCCCTTTCCAGACCAGCCTGACGTGCTCAACCGGCTGGCCCAGCTGCTGGGCGGCCAACTGCGTCAGCCAGGGACTGGCATACCCGCCAGGCGGCACCTCGCGCAGGGTCACGCGCATCCCTTCCGGCCCTGGCGCGCGTGCGCCGCGCAGCACCTCCACGGCACGATCCAGCCGCATCTGCGGTGGCGCGGGCCGTGGCATCCAGCCGATCACGACCAGGCTCACCAGAGTGGCGAGCAGCAGGCTGCTCACCGCCAGCATCGCGATCCAGGCAGCCGTAGACCAGCGCCGGGTCACAGCGTCTCCACGGTGGCGTCGAACCGGTAGCCTTCGCCCCGCAGCGTGTGGACGAGCGCCTCGCCGCCGACAGCCGCCTGCGCCAGCTTGCGACGCAGCCGGCTGATGGCCAGATCCACGACGCGGTCCACGCTGTCATGCGCGTCGCCGCGGGTGAGCTGCATCAGCCGCTCGCGATCGAGCACGCGGCCGGGACGCTCGGCCAGCGCCTGCAGCAACGCGAACTCGCCACGGCTCAGCAGCACTTCGGCGCCATCGGGCGCCCACAGACGACGCTGCTCCGGCAGCAGGCGCCAGCCGGCAAAGCGCAGCTCGACCACGGCCTGCCCCCGCAGTTTGTCCTGCCGGCGCAGCAGCGCGCGCACGCGCGCGATCAGCTCGCGCGGATCGAAGGGTTTGGCCAGATAATCGTCGGCCCCCATTTCCAGACCGATGACGCGGTCCGGCGTGGCCCCCATCGCCGACAGCATCAGGATCGGGATGGCACGGGCCTGCAGCCGTCGGCAGACCGACAGGCCATCCTCACCCGGCATCATCCAGTCCAGGATGATCGCGTCGGGGCGCTGGACCGCCAGCAACCGGTCCAGCGCCTGCGCATCGGCGGCCACGCGCACGCGGAATCCATGCCCTTCCAGGCACTCGGCAAGGGCGTCGCGGATGCTGGTGTCATCGTCGACCACGATGATGTCGGCGGTTGCGTTCATGCGTGCAGTATCGGGCAGCTCTGTATCGGCACGGTATCAACGCGGACATTCCCGCGATACGGCAATGCGGGTCAATGACGCCTCCTTTCCACGGCGATTTCCCATGCACCCTGCCCTGCTCCCGCTGTTTGCCGCCACGGCCGCGGCCGTCCCCACCGCCCCGATCGCCCCCGCCGCGACAGCACCGGAACATGTGCTGCCGATGTGGATGCAGGCGATGCACCCTGCCATCGCCGTGCGCCTGGATGGACGCGCAGAGCCGCTGCGGTTCGTGGTGGACAGCGCCGCAGGAGCCACCCTGCTCGACAGCCGGATCGCCCGCCGCTATGGCCTGGAAGACGTCGGCAACCCGACCACCGGGCAGATCCGCGGCGCGTCCGCCAGCAGCGCCACGGCGAACCGCATGCGGCAGGCCGACTGGGCGATCGGCAGCATGACGCTGAAGATCGTGGGCATGCACTCGGACCTGTCACGCCTGTCCGCGCCGGAAAAGGCGGTCACCGTTGACGGCATTCTCGGCAACGACCTCACGCGGCGCTGGGATACCCGCTGGGATTTTGCCGCGAAGGAACTGCAGTTGTGGACGGCCGGCCAGCTCGCCGGGGGGCCCCATTGCCAGACCAATGCGATGCCGGAACGACGTCGGGGTCTGGAGGGCTTCGGCTTCATCACCACCCGCCTGGGCGACGCCGGCATCGAGGCGATTGCAGTGGTGGATACCGGGGCCGCGCAGACCGTGCTCAACGCCGCCGCCGCGCAGGCCCTGGGGCTGCGCACTGATGGCAGTGATCCGCGGGTGGTCCCTCGCGAGAAAGGCACCGAGGGGCTGGGCGGGCAACCTCAGCCAAGCTGGCTGTACACCCTGCCCGCGCTGCGCAGTGGCGCGTGGCAGCATCCGGCCTTCGAGGTACGGATCAGCGCGCTGCCGGTGTTCAAGGCGATTGGACTGGAGGATCGGCCGGCGTTGATCCTGGGTGCCGACGCGATGCTCGACAGCCAGGTGGACATCACCGCCGGTGCGGCGCGCATCTGCCTGCAGCGCCCCACCGCCGGCTGAGGGCTGGCGATGGGGCCTGCGTGTTACCAGCGCACGGGCGCTGCGGGTGGCCCGTCATGCGAGGGGAACAGCGGCAGCACGTACTCGGCCAGCTCCTGCAGCACCTCTGCGGCGGGCCGCTGCGAGAACTGGATGCCGAGCGCGGCGTGGTTGACGCCGGCCCGTTGCCACTCGCCGAGCAGCTCGATCAGCCCGTTGCGGCCGGTCCGCAGCGTGTAGCCGCCATTGAGCGGGGTGCGTGGATGGTTCGGGTCCTCCACCAGATCCAGCCATTCATTGGTGACATGCGGCCGGAAACCACCGTCGGGAATGAGACGGCGCCACGCCCGGATCTTCTCCGCCAGACGCTGCGGCCCACCGGCATGGTGGGTCGCATCGGGATAGGTGAGCCAGCCATCGGCGTGCTGCCCCACCCAGTCGAGCGTCTGCCGGGAGGTACCGGTCACCAGCAGCGGAATCGCGCCGGCCACCGGTTTGGGCAGCAGTTCCACGCCCTGCAGCACGCCCAGCGGCGAGTCGATCTGCAGCGGGCCGGACTGCATCAACTGGCGTACGTAGGCGACCGACGCGGCGAAGCGCTCGCCGCGCGTGGCGTGATCCAGCCCATACGCGGGGAACTCGACCGGTCGATCCCCGGAGGCGATACCCAGCACCAGGCGCCCGCCGGACAGCTGGTCGAGGGTGGCCGCCGCCTTGGCCAGGTCGATCGGGTGCCGCAGCGTGAAAATCGCGCTGCCCGTGGCCAACGCCAGCCGCTCGGTACGCGCGGCAAGGAAGGCGAGATAGGTGAAGAGATCGAACACCTGCCCGGCGTCGCCGAACAGCGGATCGAACAGCGGCACGTCGCGCACCCAGGTCGCGGCGAAACCATCGCGGTCCAGTTGGCGCACCAGATCCGCCTGCCCGGCCAGCACCTGCATGTCGCCCTGGTAGACGCGCAGCGGCAGGAAGATGCCGAGGGTGAGGGCGCCCTCGCGGAACATGCGCTGGTAGCCGGCGTGGTGGACGAACGCAGGGGCGGAGGCGCCGGTCAGTGGCGCCGGCATCGCGGCGATATCGGTCAACAGCGTCATCGTTGGAACTCCTGGATCAAGGGCCGGTTGCCGGTTCGGGACGCTGTACGCCACGCTGCACCGCCGGCCGCTGCGACATGCGGTCATGCCACGCGCTCAGGTGCGGGTAGGCACTGAAATCCATGTCGATGATCCGCGCGATGTGGGTCCAGCCGTAGCCGGCGATATCGGCGATGGAGTACGTCTCGCCGGCCAGCCAGACATTGCCCGCAAGGCGTTGATCCAGCGTCGCGAAGAAGGCCGCGCTCAGGTTGCGGTAGCGCGCGATGGCAGCGGCGTTGGGCTGCGCGTCGAACATCTCGAAGTGCACGCGCTGGCCAAGGATCGGCCCGACGCTGGCGGACTGGAACATCAGCCAGGTGATGGCCGCCCAGCGCGCGGCGGGCGTGGGCGGCAGCAGGCGTCCGCTCTGCTCGGCCAGGTACAACAGGATGGCGGCGGACTCGAACACGGTGATGCCGGCCGCCTCGTCCACCAGCACGGGGATGCGGCCGTGTGGATGCAGTGCCAGGTAGTCGGGATGGCGATGCTCGCCCTCGGCAATGCGCACGTGGTGCAGCGTGTAGGGAATGCCGAGTTCTTCCAGCGCGATGGTGATCTTGAAGCCGTTGGGCGAACTGTCGGTGTACAGGTGCAGCGAAGCGGGGGACACGGCGGTCTCCTGTGGGGCAATGGACGGGGGCGGCGGCGTGCCGGGAAACGCAGCTGGACTAACTTCCCGCGTTTCAACATGATCGCGATGCTACGCAGCCCAATGCCTGCTGTAGAACGATTTATCCTGCCCACAAAAGAGAGAAAATCTAACGTCATGGGCGCTGTACTTCCGTTGCTGGCGCTGCGCGCCTTCGTCGAAACCGGCCGTCATGGCAGCCTCAAGGCGGCCGCCGCCGTCATGGGCGTCACCCCCGGTGCCATCAGCCAGCAGCTCAAGCTGCTGCAGGCGCGCACCGGCGTGGCGCTGTTCACGCGCACGCGCCAGGGAGTCGCGTTGACCCCGGCCGGCGCGCAGGTACATCCGGCGCTGCTGCGGGCGTTCGATCAGATCCAGGACAGCATGGCCGCGCTGGAGGCCATCCATGCGCGGCAGACACTGACCATCAGCACGGTGCCCGGTTTCGCTGCGTCGTGGCTGGTGCCGCGACTGGGGCGCTTCACCGAACGGCATCCGGACATCGAAGTGCGGGTGGAAGCCTCCTCGACCCTGGTGGACCTGCGTCGCGACCGCATCGACATTGCGATCCGTCACGGCCTTGGCGAGTATCCCGGGTTGGTCTCGCGACACCTGGCGGCCCCGGTGCTGCTGCCGGTGGCGTGCCCGACCCTGCTCGCCGCCGGGCCACCGATCCGCGCGGCAGTGGACTGCCTGCAGTACCCGCTGCTGCAGGACTCGGACCGCAGCGACTGGTCGCTCTGGTTCAGCGCGCTGGGGCTCCCGCCGGACCCACGCATCACGCGCGGGCCGGCCTTCGATGATGATGTGCTGCTGATCCGTGCCGCTGAAGCGGGCCAGGGCATCGCGCTGGTGCGCGACCTGTACGTGCAGGCCGACGTAGCCAGCGGGCGGCTGGCGATCGCGCTGGACCAGCCGTGGCCCACGCGGTTTGCGTACTACGCGGTCACCCTGCCCGGGGCCGAGGAGAACCCGGCCATCGCCGCGTTCCTGGGTTGGCTGCAGGAGGAAGTCGAGGCGCCGGCGAGCGCGCGCTGAACGCCGCCCCGCGCGCAAAAAAAAACCCCGCCTTGCGGCGGGGTTTTTCCTGTTTCGTGGCGGATACGTGCCGACCGGGGGTCGGCACCTATCGGACCGATGCGGGCCAGCCAGCGGCTGGCCGTTGCATCAGAAGTCCATACCGCCCATGCCGCCCATGCCACCCATGCCGCCGCCAGCTGCGCCAGCGCCGTCATCCTTCTTCGGGGCTTCGGCAACCATCGCTTCGGTGGTGATCATCAGGCCGGCGATCGAGGCGGCGTTCTGCAGCGCCGAACGGGTCACCTTGGTCGGGTCCAGGATGCCGAACTCCAGCATGTCGCCGAATTCGCCGGTGGCAGCGTTGTAGCCGTAGCTGCCGGTGCCTTCCTTGACCTTGTTGACGATCACGGACGGCTCTTCGCCGGCGTTGGCGACGATTTCACGCAGCGGGGCTTCCATCGCGCGCAGGGCGATCTGGATGCCGTGGTTCTGGTCTTCGTTGGCACCCTTCAGGCCAGCCAGCGCGGTGACCGCACGGACCAGGGCGACGCCGCCGACCGGGACCACGCCTTCTTCAACGGCTGGACGGGTGGCGTTCAGGGCGTCGTCGACGCGATCCTTCTTTTCCTTCATTTCGATTTCGGTCGAGGCGCCGACCTTGATCACGGCCACGCCGCCGGCCAGCTTGGCCACGCGTTCCTGCAGCTTTTCGCGGTCGTAATCCGACGAGGTGTCTTCGATCTGGGTCTTGATCTGGGTCACGCGCGCTTCGATGTTGGCCTTCTCGCCGGCGCCATCGATGATCGTGGTGTTTTCCTTGGAGACCTGCACCTTCTTGGCGCGGCCCAGGTCCTTGATCGTCGCCTTTTCCAGCGACAGACCAATTTCCTCGGAGATCACGGTACCGCCGGTCAGCACGGCCATGTCTTCCAGCATCGCCTTGCGACGGTCGCCGAAGCCCGGTGCCTTGACGGCCACGACCTTGACGATGCCACGGATGGTGTTGACCACCAGGGTGGCCAGCGCTTCGCCTTCGATGTCTTCGGCGATGATCAGCAGCGGCTTGCCGGCCTTGGCGACGCCTTCCAGCACGGGCAGCAGGTCGCGCACGTTGGAGATCTTCTTGTCGTGCAGCAGCACGTACGGATCGTCCAGGTCAGCGGTCTGCGACTGCTGGTTGTTGATGAAGTACGGCGACAGGTAGCCGCGGTCGAACTGCATGCCTTCGACGACGTCCAGCTCGTTGTCCAGGCCCGAGCCTTCTTCAACGGTGATGACGCCTTCCTTGGTCACGCGGCGCATCGCTTCGGCGATGATGTTGCCGATCGACTCGTCCGAGTTGGCCGAGATCGTACCGACCTGGGCAATGGCCTTGTCGTCGGCGGTCGGCTTGGAGATGTTCTTCAGCTCGGCGACGGCGGCGATCACGGCCTTGTCGATACCGCGCTTGAGGTCCATCGGGTTCATGCCGGCAGCAACAGCCTTGGCGCCTTCGCGGATCAGGGCCTGGGCCAGCACGGTGGCGGTGGTGGTGCCGTCGCCGGCGTCGTCGTTGGTACGCGACGCGACTTCCTTCACCATCTGCGCGCCCATGTTCTCGAACTTGTCAGCCAGTTCGATTTCCTTGGCGACGGAGACGCCGTCCTTGGTGATGGTCGGGGCGCCTAAGCTCTTCTCGAGCAC
>NZ_JBMWDP010000029.1:0-54954 GCF_049545505.1 Stenotrophomonas sp. NPDC077421
CAGCTGTCCAACGCGCTGATGGCCGTGGGCCGCGGCGAGTGGACCGGCGTGGGCCTGGGCAACTCGGTGCAGAAGCTGTACTACCTGCCCGAAGCGCATACCGACTTCATCTTCTCGGTGACCGCCGAGGAGCTGGGCTTCCTCGGCACGTGCCTGATCATCGCGCTGTACGCGCTGCTGGTGGGCCGCACCTTCTGGCTGGGCATGCGCTGCGTGGAGATGAAGCGTCACTTCTCCGGCTACATCGCCTTCGGCATCGGCCTGTGGATCAGCATGCAGAGCTTCGTGTCGATCGGGGTCAACCTCGGCATCCTGCCGACCAAGGGCCTGACCCTGCCGCTGATCTCGTCCGGTGGTTCCAGTGTGCTGATGACCTGCGTGGCGATGGGCCTGCTGTTGCGCGTGTCCTATGAGCTGGACCGCGCCGAGCGGCGCCAGGCCGTGCGCATGGGCGCGCCCGAGGGCGACGACGGTGCCGCTGCGGCCGACGCGCCGACCAGCGCCACGGCCGTCGCCGCCGCCCTGCAGGATGCCCCGCGCGACAGCTCGCCGCGCGGCACCAGCCGCATGCAGCAACGCATCGAACCGACCCTGGGGAGGATGGGATGAGCCTGCCCGTTGCCCCTTCCGAACGCCCGGTGATGATCATGGCCGGTGGTACCGGCGGCCACATTTTCCCCGGCCTGGCCGTGGCGCGCGTGCTGCGCGAACGCGGTGTGCCGGTCACCTGGCTCGGCGCCGATGGCGCGATGGAAACCCGCCTGGTGCCGCAGCACGGCATCCACATCGACACGTTGGCCATCAGCGGCCTGCGCGGCAAGGGCACGCTGGCCCTGATCGGTGCGCCGTGGCGCCTGCTGCGCGCGGTGCGTGCCGCTGGCTTCCTGATCCGTGACCGCCAGCCGCGTGCGGTGATCGCCTTCGGTGGCTTCGCCTCCGGTCCGGGTGGACTGGCCGCGCGCCTGCACGGCCTGCCGCTGCTGGTGCACGAACAGAACCGCGCGCCGGGCCTGACCAATCGCGTGCTGTCGCGCGTCGCGCGGCGCATCCTGACCGGTTTCCCGGGCAGCTTCGCCGCGCGCGAGGAAGCGGTGGGCAATCCGGTGCGCGCCGAGATCGCCGCGATCGCCATTCCCGAATCGCGCCTGGCCAACCGCCAGGGGCCGCTGCGCCTGCTGGTGCTTGGCGGCAGCCAGGGTGCGCGCGCGTTGAACAACGCCGTGCCCAAGGCGCTGGCGGCACTGGGCGCGCGCGTTGCCATCGACGTGCGCCACCAGAGCGGCGAGAAGCTGCATGCCGAAGCCGTCACTGCCTACCGCGAGGCTGGCGTAACCGCGCAGGTGGATGCGTTCATCGCCGACATGGCCGAAGCGTACGCCTGGGCCGACCTGGTGGTGTGCCGTTCCGGCGCGTCCACCCTGGCCGAGCTGTGCGCGGTGGGCGTCGGCAGCGTGCTGGTGCCGTTTGCGGCCGCCGTCGACGATCACCAGACCCGCAATGCGGAGTACCTGGTCGAGCGCGGCGCGGCCGTATTGCTGAAGCAGGATGAAACGCTGGCAACGCACCTGCAGGGCGTGCTGCACGAATTGTCCGAAAATTCCGCCCGACGCATGCAGATGGCCAATGCCGCGCGTGCCCTGGCCAAGGTCGATGCCGCTGAGCGCATCGCCGACATCATCCTCGAGGAATCCAAATGAACACCGCACCGCGCCACGGCGCAGGCCCGACGCGAGGCCGCGCATGATCCGCCGCCTGCACGACACCAACGACCTGGTACGCGCCTTCCCGCGCGTGCACTTCGTTGGCATTGGCGGCACCGGCATGAGCGGCATCGCCGAAGTGATGCTGACCCTGGGCTATGAAGTGTCCGGCTCGGACAACGCCGACAACGCCGCCACCCGCCGCTTGGCCGGCCTGGGCGCGCGCGTGATGCGCGGCCATTCCGCCGCCAACGTGCTCGGCACCGACTGCGTGGTGGTCTCCAGCGCGATCCGCGAGGACAACCCGGAACTGATGGAAGCGCGCAGCCAGCGCATTCCGATCATGCCGCGCGCGGCCATGCTGGCCGAACTGATGCGGTTCCGTCGTGGCATCGCCGTCGCCGGTACCCACGGCAAGACCACCACCACCAGCCTGACCGCGGCGGTGCTGAGCGAGGGCGGGCTGGACCCGACCTTCGTGATCGGCGGCCAGCTGCTGGCTGCCGGCGCCAATGCCAAGCTTGGCAGCGGGCAGTGGCTGGTGGCCGAGGCCGACGAAAGCGATGGCAGCTTCCTGCGCCTGAACCCGCTGGTGTCGGTGATCACCAACATCGACGCGGACCATCTGGAGAACTACGGCAACGACTTCTCGCGGGTCCAGGCCGCCTTTGCCGAGTTCCTGCAGCGTCTGCCGTTCTACGGGCTGGCGGTGCTGTGCATCGACGATCCGGAAGTGGCCGCCCTGGCCGCACAGACCCCGCGCCATGTCATGAGCTATGGCATGAGCGGCACCGCCGACGTGCGCGCCGAGGACGTGGTCCAGGACGGCCCGCGCATGCGCTTCACCCTGCGCCTGCCGGAGGGCAGCAGCCACCCGGTGACGCTGGCGCTGCCGGGCAGGCATAACGTGCTCAACGCGCTGGCCGCCGCCGCGGTCGGCTGGCAGCTCGGTGTCGCCCCGGAGGCCATCGCGCGTGCACTGGAAGGCTTCGCCGGCATCGGCCGTCGCTTCAACGACCTGGGCATCGTCACCACCCGCACCGGCGCCAAGGTGCGCGTGATCGACGACTACGGCCACCACCCGCGCGAGCTGGCTGCGGTATTTGCCGCCGCCCGTGGCGGCTGGCCGACCCAGCGCCTGGTGGTGGCGTTCCAGCCGCACCGTTACAGCCGTACCCGCGATCAGTTCGACGCCTTCGCCGCGGTGCTGTCCGAAGTGGACGCGCTCGTGCTGAGCGAGGTCTACCCGGCCGGCGAGGCGCCGATCCCCGGCGCCGATTCTCGCTCGCTGGCCCGTGCGATCCGTGCGCGCGGCCGCAGCGAGCCGGTCGTGGTCGGCCAGGCGGCAGAGCTGGCGCACGTGCTGCCTGACGTGCTGCAGGACGGCGACCTGCTGCTGATGATGGGCGCCGGCGACATCGGCTACGTGGCCCAGCACATCGCGGTGGACGGTTTCCAGGAGGCACCGGCCGAATGAGCGCATTCGTGTTTCCCTCGCTGCGCATCACCGACCCGGCCGCCTTCGGCCGCGTCGCGGTGCTGCTCGGCGGCAGCTCCAGCGAGCGCGAGGTATCGCTCGATTCCGGCCGCAACGTGATCGAGGCGCTGCGCGCCCGTGGTGTCGATGCGACCGCCGTGGACGGCATTCCGGCGCTGGCCCAGGCCCTGGCCGAGCGCCGCTTCGACCGTGTGTTCAACATTCTCCACGGCCACAACGGCGGGGGCGAAGACGGCATCGTGCAGGGGCTGATGGAGGCCTTCGCCGTGCCGTACACCGGCTCGGACGTGCTCGGCTCGGCGCTGAGCATGGACAAGATCCGCACCAAGCAGGTGTGGCTGGCACACGGCCTGCCGACCCCGCGCTTCGTGTCGATCGGCACCGGTGCCGATGTGCATGCGGCCGCGCGCGAGCTCGGCCTGCCGGTGGTGGTCAAGCCGGCCAATGAAGGCTCCAGCGTGGGCATCAGCCGGGTCACCGAGGAATCGGGCCTGGACGAGGCCGTGGCGCTGGCCGTGCGCTACGACGGCCAGCTGCTGATGGAGCAGATGGTGGTCGGCGATGAGCTGACCGTGGCCATCCTCGGTGATGTCGCGCTGCCGTCGATCCGCATCGTGCCCAAGGGCCAGTGGTACGACTACAACGCCAAGTACATCGCCGAAGACACCCAGTACCTGTGCCCGGGTCTGGAGGGTGAGGACGAGATCGAGATCCGGCGCATCGCACTGGCGGCGTTCCGCGCCGCCGGCTGCAGCGGCTGGGGCCGTGTCGACGTGATGCGCGATCGCAGCAGCGGCCGCTTCTACCTGCTCGAGGTCAATACCGCCCCGGGCATGACCAGCCACTCGCTGGTGCCGAAGGCAGCCCGTCAGGCCGGCATCGACTTCGAGGAACTGGTCTGGCGCGTGCTGGAGCAGACCGTGGAGGTGCGCTCCGCATGAACGCCGTGCTGCGCATCTTCGTCTGGTTGCTGGCCCTGTCGCTGGTGGCGCTGCCCGTGGTGGCGGTGCTCAACGGCTGGGTCGGCGCCGAGCGCTGGCCGCTGGCGAAACTGCGGGTGCACGGTGAATTCAAGCGCGTGCCGGCCGAACAGCTGCAGCAGGTGGTCCTGCCCTATGCCAGGGCCGGCTTCTTCGCGGTCAAGCTGCAGGACGCCCAGGACGCGATCGAAGGCCTGCCGTGGGTGGAAAGCGCGCAGGTTCGCAAGCAGTGGCCGGACGTGCTGGAAATCCGCCTGGTCGAACACAAGCCCTTTGCGCACTGGGGCAAGGACCGGCTGCTGTCCGAGCAGGGCAAGCTGTTCGCCACGCCGCGCAAGCTGCAGGACGTCGAGCTGCCCGACCTGGACGGCCCGGACACCCAGACCGCCGAAGTGGTGGCGCTCTACAACGATGCGCGCGCGCTGTTCGCGCCGGCCGGGGTGGACGTCAAGCGGGTCACGATGGACGCGCGCGGCAGCTGGTCGCTGCTGCTGAGCAACGGCACCGAAGTGGTGGTCGGCCGCGACGATGCGCGCTCGCGCCTGCAGCGCTTCGTGCGCGTGCTGCCGCAGCTGGCCAGCCAGCAGGCGCCGATCGAACGCGCCGACCTCCGATATACCAATGGTTTCACGCTGAGCTGGGGCACCCCGGCCCCGGCCGCGCCGGCCGCACCGGCCAATGTGGCGCACAGGACGCAGGACAGGACATGAATCGCAAGGGTGACAAATCGCTGATCGTCGGCTTGGACATCGGCACCTCCAAGGTGGTGGCGCTGGTCGGCGAGTACTCGCCGGGCAATCCGATCGAGGTCATCGGCATCGGTTCGCACGAATCGCGCGGCCTCAAGCGCGGCGTGGTGGTGGATATCGAGTCCACCGTTCAGTCGATCCAGCGTGCGGTCGAAGAGGCCGAGCTGATGGCGGGCTGCGAGATCCGTTCGGTGTATGCCTCGATCTCGGGCAACCACGTGCAGTGCAAGAACTCGCCCGGCATCGTGCCGATCCGCGATGGCGAAGTGACCTGGGGCGACCTGGACCGCGTGCTCGATGCGGCCAAGGCCGTGGCGATCCCGGCCGACCAGAAGATCCTGCATGCCATCCCGCGCGAGTACGTCCTGGACGATTCGCAGGAAGGCATCCGCAACCCGGTCGGCATGACCGGCGTGCGCCTGGAAGTACATGCGCACCTGGTGGTGTGCGCGCAGTCGGCCGCGGCCAACATCTCCAAGTGCGTGCAGCGCTGCGGCCTGCAGGTCGACGACCTGGTGCTGTCCTCGCTGGCCTCCAGCGTGGCGGTGCTGACCGCCGACGAGCGCGAGCTGGGCGTGGTGCTGGTCGACATGGGCGCCGGCACCACCGATCTGGCCGTGTTCGTGCAGGGCGCCATCTGCCACACCGCCTCGCTGCCGATCGCCGGCGACCACGTCACCAACGACATCGCGCATATGCTGCGCACGCCGACCCCGGAAGCGGAGCAGATCAAGGTGCGCTATGCGTGCGCCCTGGCCCAGCTGGCCACCGCCGAGGAAAGCATCCAGGTGCCCAGCGTCGGCGATCGTCCGCCGCGCCGGATGCCGCGCCATGCGCTCGCGCAGGCGGTGCAGGGTCGCTACGAGGAAATCTTCGAGATGGTGCAGGCCGAACTGCGTCGCTCCGGATTCGAGGAACTGGTGCGCGCCGGCATGGTGCTCACCGGCGGTGCCTCGAAGATGGAAGGCGTGGTCGAACTGGCCGAGGAAATGCTGCAGATGCCGGTCCGCGTGGGCATCCCGCAGCATGTCACCGGGCTCGGCGAAGTGGTGGGCAACCCGGTGCACGCCACCGGCGTGGGCCTGCTGCTGATGGGCAGCCAGATCGAACACCCGCGCCGTCCGTCGCTGCCCACCGGGCGCGCGGGCAGCATGTTCAAGAAACTCAAAACCTGGTTCCGGGGCGAGTTCTGACGCCCCCGCGGTACAGCCGACTGTTGGTCGGCTGGTTCAACACCGGCCTTGGCCGGCGCTTCAAACAGCAACACACAACCCACACAGCCGCAACGGCAACATGCAGCGCGAAGGCAGGACGCCTGGACGCCCATGCCACCCAGAAGCGGATACAACGAGGACACGGACATGGCGCATTTCGAACTGATTGAAAAGATGGCACCCAATGCGGTGATCAAGGTGATCGGCGTGGGCGGCGGCGGCGGCAACGCCGTGGCGCACATGGTGAGCACCAGCGTGGACGGCGTGGAGTTCATCACCGCCAACACCGATTCGCAGGCCATCAAGAACTGCGGCGCCAAGCTGCAGCTGCAGCTGGGCACCAACGTCACCAAGGGCCTGGGCGCCGGCGCGAACCCGGAAGTCGGCCGCCAGGCCGCGCTGGAAGACCGCGAGCGCATCATGGACGCCCTGCAGGGTGCGGACATGGTGTTCATCACCGCCGGCATGGGCGGCGGTACCGGCACCGGTGCCGCACCGGTGGTGGCACAGCTGGCCAAGGAGATGGGCATCCTGACCGTCGCCGTGGTCACCAAGCCGTTCCCCTTCGAAGGCCGTCGCCGCATGCAGGTCGCGCTGAAGGGCATCGAGGAGCTGAGCCAGCACTGCGACTCGCTGATCACCATTCCGAACGAAAAGCTGATCACCGTGCTGGGCCGCAATGCCACCATGATCCAGGCCTTCCGTGCCGCCAACGACGTGCTGCAGGGCGCCGTGCAGGGCATCGCCGACCTGATCGTGCGTCCGGGCCTGATCAACGTCGACTTTGCCGACGTGCGCACCGTGATGTCGGAAATGGGTCTGGCGATGATGGGCACGGGCACCGCGCGTGGCGATGACCGCGCCCAGGCCGCTGCTGAAGCCGCCATCCAGAACCCGCTGCTGGACGATGTGAACCTGGCCGGCGCCAACGGCATCCTGGTCAACATCACCGCCGGTGCCGACTTCACGATGGCCGAGTTCGACGAGATCGGCCGCACCATCGATGGCTTCGCGTCCGAAGACGCCACCGTGGTGGTGGGTACCGTGCTCGATCCGGACATGCAGGACGAAGTCCGCGTGACCGTGGTGGCCACCGGCCTGAACCGTGTTGTCAGCGCCAAGACCCAGCGTCCGGGCGAACGCGCGCCGATCAAGCTGGTCCGCAACGCCACCACCGGCCAGCCGGAGTTCGGCGAGTTCGACACCGGTGGCGATGCCGTGTCCAAGGCGGTGGGTGGCATGGGTCTGGGCCTGCGTCGTCCGAGCGCGGATACCGTGGCGCCGTCGTCGTCGTCGTCCTCCTCGGGCCCGGCCGCGGCCGAGCTGCCGAACGATTACCTGGACATCCCGGCGTTCCTGCGCCGCCAGGCGGACTGAGGAACGCCCACCCGGGGTCTTGTCCTCCCCGGTGAGCGCCTCCATGTCCCATGCTGCCGGGCCAGGATCGGCCCGGCAGTCTGCCGCCCCGTCGCCACGACCGTGTGTCATGGCCCCTTGGCGGTGGTATCGATGCACCCCGGTTCAGAAAGGGGTGGCGGTACTGCGTGTTATTCTTGTTTGTCACTTGTCGCGCTGACTGCGCGCTATCCGGCCTGGCCCCATGATTCCGCAACGCACCCTCAAGAACACGATCCGCGCCACCGGCGTTGGCCTTCACAGTGGCGACAAGGTCTACATGACCCTGCGCCCGGCCCCGGTCAATCACGGCATCGTGTTCCGTCGCGTGGACCTGGACCCGGTGGTGGAAGTCCCCGCCCGTGCCGATCTGGTCACCGAAGTGACCCTGTGCACCGGCCTGACCCACCACGACGCCAAGATCCAGACCGTCGAACACCTGATGTCGGCCCTGGCCGGCCTGGGTGTGGACAACATCATCGTGGAGCTGTCCTCGGCCGAACTGCCGATCATGGACGGTTCTTCCGGCCCCTTCGTGTTCCTGCTGCAGTCGGCGGGCATCGCCGAACAGGACGCGCCGAAGCGGTTCATCCGCATCCTCAAGACGGTTGAAGTGACCGACGGCGACAAGGTCGCCCGGTTCGAACCGTATGAAGGCTACAAGCTTGGCTTCACCATCCAGTTCGACCACCCGATGATTCCCGCCAAGCAGTCGCGCGCGGAGATCGAGTTCTCGACCCTGGCCTACACCAAGGAAATCTCCCGCGCGCGCACGTTCGGTTTCATGCGCGACCTGGAGTACATGCGCGAGCGCAATCTCGGCCTGGGTGGCTCGATGGACAACGCCATCGTGCTGGACGAGTTCCGCGTGCTCAACGATGACGGCCTGCGCTACGCCGACGAGTTCGTGCGCCACAAGATTCTCGATGCGATCGGCGATCTCTACCTGGCCGGTGGCCAGGTCCTGGGCGCCTATGAAGGGTTCAAGTCGGGGCATGCCCTGAACAACAAGCTGGTGCGCGCGCTGCTGGCCGATGCCTCGGCGTGGGAGTGGGTGAGCTACGAATCGCCGGCCGCTCCGGCCCCGGTGGCGTATGGAATGCCCGCCTACGCGTAAGATGGTTTTTGCAAGCCATTGAAATGAAAGAAAAAACAACGGCGCCGATGGCGCCGTTCGCGTATCCGGACCGGACGCCAGCGCTGGCGTTGACGTGAGTGAACCGTGGGGGTGCCTACGTCACGGATTTGTGAACCCGATCAATTTATCGTCGATGTTTAACGCGTTTCTAACAAAACGCTAACGACTGGGCGACCATCCACCGCTACGATGCTGGCCGGCTCCCTGCCAAGTTCACATGCTCGTGACGCGGCGGGGAAGGGGCTGGATGCCCCGATGCAGTCAGGAGGTGGAGGACGAATCCACGTCGTGCAGACAAGCCAAGGCGTCGCGTAGCCCTTTGTGCGTGGCGGCTGAAACTGCGTGGGGGCCATTCCGGTTGTCGAGCGCTGGGGAGCGCGGTGGAGGGGCAGACGCAGTCTTGACGGTCACCTTGGTGACTTTCAGCCCGATGGACCGGGCCGCGTCGATGAGCTGGGCTTCGGCAAGCCGCACCTTGGCATGCCAGACCGGGGACTCGACGAGAAAAACGAGGTGTTCGCCGTTCACATTCGCCAGCCGGCAACGGGTGGCCAGGGTGCGCGGCAAATGGGGGCGCAACTGCCGGTCCAGCGCATCGAGCCACAAGGCTCGGCGCAACGGGTTTCCGGATTTGTCCGCCATGACTGCATCCAGCGCCGGTTTCGGTGTTGAAGCAGGACGGGCACTGGATTTCGGCTCAGACATGAAAACTCACTGATGGCATTCAAAAAGATCGTAATCAAAACGCGTGAAGGACAGGCCAAGACGCCGCTGGCGCGTTTGCGTTTCTACTTCGAGGATCGACCCCGGGCCCTGCTGGGCAGTGTACTGGGGGTGGGCTGCCTGATCGGCTTTGGTGCCGGTATTGGTGGCAGCATGTTCAATGATTCCCGCCTCCACGCCAAGGTCGCCCAGCAGGAGCGCGAGCTGGCACAGGCCCGGAAAGACGCCCAGACCCAGGTCAACGCGCTGGCAGCGCGGATGGGCGAACTGCAGGCGCAGGCCACCCGTCTCAACGCCCTGGGCGAACGACTGACCCAGATGGGCAAACTGGAAGACGGCGAATTCGACTTCAACGAGACCCCCGGCCTCGGTGAAGGTGAAGCCGGCCCGACCCAGGACATCCCGGTCAGCGCGGTCAATGCCGACTTACAGGTGCTGGAGCAGCGCTTCGCTGCTTCAGGCCGCCAGCTGTCGGTGATGGAGTCGCTGATGTTCGACCACCAGCTCGAACAGAACGCCGTTCCGGGTCGCATGCCGATCCGCAACACCTACATCACCTCCAATTTCGGTACCCGCAGCGATCCGTTCGGTCGCGGTGCGGCCACCCACAAGGGCATGGATTTCCACGCCCGCGTTGGCGATCCGGTGATGTCCGTGGCCGACGGCGTGGTCAGCTTCGCCGGGGTCAAGGGCGGTTACGGCAACGTGGTCGACGTGGACCACGGCAATGGCTATGTGACCCGCTACGCGCATAATTCGCGCCTGGTGGTGAAGCCCGGCGATCTGGTCCGGGCCGGTCAGGAAGTGGCCAAGGCCGGTTCCACGGGCCGTTCCACCGGTGCCCACGTGCACTTCGAGGTCTGGGAAAACGGGCAAGTGGTCAATCCCCGCAAGTTCCTGGGCGATGGCGGCAATACCCCGGTCGGGCGCGTTTCGCGCGGCTGATCCACTTGGGCGGGGGTGCTTGAAACGTACGCCCCCCGTCCCAAGCTACAATGGGTGTTGCCATAGACAGGGCGCAGTGCGCCCTGTTTCGTTTGCGGCCGATGGCTCCCCGTGGGGAGCCTCGCCGTTGGGGCGTCTCATTCCAACCGGTTCCTTCAATGATCAACAGCCTGCTTACCCGCGTCTTCGGCAGTCGTAATGAACGACAGCTGCGCCAGCTCAACCGCATCGTCGCCAAGATCAATGCGTTGGAGCCGGACATCGAAAAGCTCTCCGACGAGCAGCTCAAGGCCAAGACGCCGGAATTCAAGCAGCGCATCGCCGACGGTGAAGCCTTGGACAAGGTCCTCCCGGAAGCGTTCGCAGTCTGCCGCGAAGCCAGCCGCCGCGTGCTCGGCATGCGCCACTACGACGTGCAGCTGATCGGCGGCATGGTGCTGCACCTGGGCAAGATTGCCGAAATGCGCACCGGTGAAGGCAAAACCCTGGTGGCGACCCTGCCGGTCTACCTCAATGCGCTGGAAGGCAAGGGCGTTCACGTGGTGACCGTCAATGACTACCTGGCCCGCCGCGACTCGGCCCAGATGGGCAAGCTGTACAACTGGCTGGGCCTGAGCGTGGGCGTGGTCTACCCGGGCATGCCGCACAGCGACAAGCGCGAGGCCTACGGCAGCGACATCACCTACGGCACCAACAACGAATTCGGCTTTGACTACCTGCGCGACAACATGGCGCTGTCGCGCGCGGACCGCTACCAGCGCGGCCTGCACTATGCGATCGTCGACGAGGTCGACTCGATCCTGATCGACGAAGCCCGTACCCCGCTGATCATCTCCGGCCCGGCCGACGACTCCCCGGAGCTGTACATCCGCGTCAACCGCGTCGTGCCGCACCTGATCAAGCAGGAAGCGGAGGACGGCGAGGGTGACTTCTGGGTCGACGAGAAGGGCAAGCAGGTGCACCTGTCCGAAGCGGGCATGGAGCACGCCGAGCAGCTGCTGGTCGAGGCGGGCATCCTCAACGCCGAGACCGAAGGCCTGTACGCCGCGCAGAACCTGACCGTGGTGCACCACCTCAATGCCGCCCTGCGCGCGCATGCGATCTACCAGCGCGACGTCGATTACATCGTGCGCGACGGTGAAGTGGTCATCGTGGACGAATTCACCGGCCGCACCCTGGCCGGCCGCCGCTGGTCCGATGGCCTGCACCAGGCGGTGGAAGCGAAGGAAGGCGTGCCGGTCCAGCGTGAGAACCAGACCCTGGCGAGCATCACCTTCCAGAACCTGTTCCGCATGTACAAGAAGCTGTCCGGCATGACCGGTACGGCCGATACCGAAGCCTACGAATTCCAGAGCATCTACAACCTGGAAGTGGTGGTCATTCCGACCAACCGTCCGACCATCCGCAAGGATGCGCCCGACCAGGTGTTCCTCAACCGCAACGGCAAGTTCAATGCGGTGCTGGCCGACATCCAGGACTGCAACAAGCGGGGCCAGCCGGTGCTGGTGGGCACCACCTCGATCGAAACCTCGGAGATGCTCTCCGAGCACCTGCGCAAGGCCGGCGTGCACCACGAAGTGCTCAACGCCAAGCAGCACGACCGCGAAGCCACCATCATCGCCAATGCCGGCATGCCCGGTGCGGTGACCATCGCCACCAACATGGCCGGTCGCGGTACCGACATCGTGCTGGGCGGGTCGCTGGAAGCGCAGCTGCATGAGCTGGGCGAAGAAGCCACGCCCGAGCAGCGCGCCCAGGTCAAGGCCGCCTGGCAGGAGCGCCACGACCAGGTCAAGGCTGCCGGTGGCCTGCACATCGTGGGCACCGAGCGCCATGAATCGCGTCGTATCGACAACCAGCTGCGTGGCCGTTCGGGCCGCCAGGGAGACCCGGGTTCCTCGCGCTTCTACCTGTCGCTGGAAGACAACCTGATGCGCATCTTCGCCTCGGACTGGGTCCAGAAGGCGATGCGCATGATGGGCATGAAGGAAGACGACGTCATCGAAGATCGTCTGGTCAGCCGCCAGATCGAGAAGGCGCAGCGCAAGGTCGAAGCGCACAACTTCGACATCCGCAAGAACCTGCTCGACTTCGACGACGTCAACAACGACCAGCGCAAGGTGATCTACGCCCAGCGCGACGAGCTGCTCGATGCCGAGTCGGTGAAGGACAATGTGGACGGCATCCGCGGCGACGTGATCTACGACATCGTCGCCCGCTTCGTGCCGCCGAATTCGATCGACGAACAGTGGGACCTGCCGGGTCTGGAGGCTACGCTGGCCGCCGACCTGGGGCTGCAGATGTCGCTGACCGACCTGGTCAAGTCGCACGAGGAGCTGGACGCCGAGGGCATCGCCGAGAAGGTGCAGGCCCGTGTGGACCAGCACTTCGCCGAGAAGGAAGCCGGTGTCGGCGACGAGACCATGCGCGCGCTGGAAAAGCACGTGATGCTGACCGTGCTCGACCAGAGCTGGAAGGAACACCTGGCCCGCATGGACTACCTGCGCCAGGGCATCTACCTGCGCGGTTACGCGCAGAAGCAGCCCAAGCAGGAGTACAAGAAGGAAGCCTTCGAGCTGTTCTCGGACATGCTGGAGAACGTCAAGCGCGAAGTGGTGACCCTGCTGGCGCGCGTGCGCATCCGCAGCGAAGAAGAAGTGGCGGCGCTGGAAGCGGCCGAACGCCAGCAGGCCGAAGCGCGTCTGCTGCAGTCGCAGTTCCAGCACCAGGACGCCGGCGGCTACAGCGCCGACGAAGAGGCGGCGGAGGTGGAGGCGGCGCGCAACGGCGTGGGCCAGGTCACCCGCGAAGAGCCCAAGGTCGGCCGCAACGACCCGTGCCCGTGCGGCAGTGGCAAGAAGTTCAAGCATTGCCACGGTCAGCTGACCTGATGCACACGAAGCCCCGCCTCGAGCGGGGCTTTTTTTTGGGGTGACGGTTTTCCCCCAACGTGTCCAGGCCAGTGGCGCCCTGTGGACGCGTTGGCGTCCCACGCCTGCCGGGATGACCGCCTCGCGCGCCTCTGACCGTGCGCCACCAGCCCTGGCCATCCATGCGGTCGGCAGCCATTGCGCCAGCCGGCCGGGATTGGGCATCCTGCCTGTATGCCTTCCCCCAAACGATCGATCCATGTCGTGGCCGGCGTCATCACCGACGTCCGTGGCCGCATCCTGCTCAACCGCCGTACCGAGAACAGCGATATGGCCGGCCTGTGGGAGTTCCCTGGCGGCAAGCGCGAGCCGGGCGAGACCTCCGAGCAGGCGCTGGTCCGCGAGCTCCGCGAAGAGCTGGGCATCGAGGCCGAGGTCGGCGCGTGGCTGATGGATGTCCCGCAGGTCTATCCGGACAAGCATCTGCGGCTGGAAGTGCGGCACATCCGCAGTTGGAAGGGCTCCCCGCGCGGCCGTGAAGGCCAGGCCATCACCTGGGTGACCCCGGACAAGCTGTCGCGGTACTCGATGCCCCCGGCCGACCTGCCTGTGGTGGCCGCCCTGCGCCATCCCGACCGCTATCTGGTCACCCCGGAACCCGCTGGCGAGCACGACCATCCGCACTGGCTGCAGCGGCTGGGTGCAGCGTTGGATGCCGGCGTGCGCCGCGTGCATCTGCGCACCCCCGACAGCCCCGCCCGGGCCGCGCTGGCCGAGGCGGCGATCCGGGCCCACGGCAACCGGGCGCAGTGGCTGCTCAACCGCGACATCGCGTTGGCCGGGCGGCTGGGGGTGGGCGTGCACCTGGGCAGCGAGCAGCTCCTGCAGCTGGACGCCCGCCCGCTGCCGGCCGGGCAGCTGGTGGGAGCCTCCTGCCACGACCTGACGCAGCTGCAGGCCGCACAGCGGCTCGGCTGCGACTTCGCGGTGCTGGGGCCGGTGCAGGCCACCCCCAGCCACCCTGGCGCGACACCATTGGGATGGGAGGCCTTCGAGGCCTTGCGGGCGCAGGTCTCGCTGCCGCTGTACGCGCTCGGCGGCCTGGCCCCGGCCGATATCGCCGAGTCGCGTCGCCACGGCGCCCAGGGCATCGCCGCCATCCGCAGCCTGTGGCCTACAGTGTGATCCAGAAACAGCCGTACTGACGCCGTAGCCCGAACACCGTGCGGGCCGGCGTGACCGAGTTGGCCAGGGTCTGCTCCAGGCGCAGGCCGATCGGGCGCGGGCGCGCGACCGGCGCGGGCAGCGGGTCGGTGCTGCCGGGAACCGTGAGGCTGGCCGGCGCTACGTCCACCGCATCGGAGTACACCGGCGCGATATCGATCAACGGGCGCTGCACCACCGTCTCCAGCCGTCCGATGATGTGGTTGGCGGTGGCGTCGGACACGTTGTTCCACAGGTAGATCGAGGACAGCCGGTTGACGTCGCGGGTGCTCACCGCATCGCGGATCTGCCCGGTCAGTTCGCTCAGCCGCCGCGCGCAGCCGGCGCGGAACATGCCGGTGTTGCCGACCTGCGGCACGCGCGCCGGCATTCGTGTGGTGGCACCCAGCGCATCGCAGCTGCGGTCGGTGAACACGGTCTCGCCCTGCGCGGTGGTGCAGCGGTTCACGCGCGACGCCTGTGCCCCGGCCGGCGTGGGGAGGCAGGGCAGGCACGCAAGCAGCAGGAGCACGGTCGTTCGCATCGCTGCAGCGTAGCGGCCGCGCCGTTATCTGCAAGCGATTGAGCGCCGTCGCTCAGCCGCGCAGCAGTTTCAGCACCTGGGTGGTGGGCTTGGCCAGATTGAGGGTGTAGAAGTGCAGGCCCGGCGCGCCGCCGGCCACCAGCCGTTCGCACAGGCTGGCGACCACCTCGGCACCGAAGGCGCGCACCGACTCGGCGTCATCGCCGTAAGCCTGCATGCGCTTGCCGATCCAGCGTGGGATTTCCGCGCCGCACTGTTCGGAGAACCGGCGCAGCTGGCTGAAATTGGAGATCGGCATGATGCCCGGCACGATCGGCACGCTCACCCCCAGCCTGCGTACCGCGTCCACGAAGTGGAAGTAGGCATCGGCATTGAAGAAGTACTGGGTGATCGCCGCATCGGCGCCGGCATCGATCTTGGCCTTGAAGTGCTTCAGGTCCAGCAGCGCGTCGTTGGCCTGCGGGTGCGTTTCGGGGTAGGCGCCGACCTCGATGCGGAACGCGTCGCCATGCTCGGCGCGGATGAAGCTGATCAGCTCGGCGGCATAGCGCAGGTCACCGGGGTGGCCCATGCCCGACGGCAGATCACCGCGCAGTGCGACGATGCGGCGGCATCCGATGGCACGGTACAGCTTGAGCAGTTCGCGGATCTCCTCGCGGCTGCCGCCGACGCAGGACAGGTGCGGGGCCGCCTCGAAGCCGTGGTGCTGGTTGAGGTGGCGCACCGTCTCGGAGGTATAGCTGAGGGTCGAGCCGCCGGCGCCGAACGTACACGAGACGTACTCGGGCGCGAATGCCTTCAGCCTGCTCGCGGTACGGTCGAGCTGGGCGCGCTGCTCGTCGGTCTTGGGCGGGTAGAACTCGAAGCTGATGGCAGTCATGGGCGGGCGCGGCGACGGGGGTGATGCAATCATATCTCTTCATCGCGATGAAAGTGAAGTGAACGCCATGCGCCTTGCACAGGGTCCGGCTTACAGTGGCGGCACTGTCCAGGAGTACCCGCCATGCAGATTCTCATTACCGGTGGCACCGGCTTCATCGGCCGCCGCCTGTGCACGCGGCTGCTGGCCGACGGTCACACGCCCATCGTGCTGACCCGCCGGCCCGGCCGCACCCCGCAGCCGGGCATCCACAGCGTCGGCACGCTGGCCGAGGTCGGCCCGGTCCAGGCGGTGGTCAACCTTGCCGGTGAGCCGCTGATGGACGGACGCTGGAGCGAGGCGCGCAAGCAGGCGCTGCATGACTCCCGGATCGGCACCACACAGGCATTGCTGGCCTGGATGGCGGCGCTGCCGGAGCGGCCGCAGGTACTGGTGTCGGGGTCGGCGATCGGCTGGTACGGCCCGCGCGACAGTACGCCGCTGGACGAAACCGCGTCGCCGGGCCACGACTTCGCGGCGATGCTGTGTCGCCAGTGGGAAGCCGAAGCGTTGAAGGCCGAGGCCCTGGGAGTGCGCACCTGCGTGCTGCGGACCGGCATCGTGCTCGAACGCGAGGGCGGGGCGCTGCAGAAAATGCTGCCGCCGTTCCGGATGGGGCTCGGTGGCCCGATGGGCGATGGCCGGCAGTGGATGAGCTGGATCCATCGTGAGGACCTGGTCGGCATGATCCTGTGGCTGCTCGCCAACGGGCGGGCACGGGGGGCCTACAACGGCACCGCGCCGGGCACGGTCACCAACCGCACCTTCGCCACCACGCTGGGCGAGGTCCTGCAGCGTCCCGCGCGGCTGACCACCCCGGCGTTCGCCCTGCGGCTGGCCTTCGGCGAACGGGCCGGGCTGCTGCTGACCGGCCAGAACGTACAGCCCGCGCACGCGCTGGCCGAGGGCTTCACCTTCCAGCATCCGTCGCTCGCAGGCGCATTGCAGGCAATCCTGGGTGCGCCGGACGATTGAGCCGTGCCGCGTCATCGGTCCCCCGCGACCGCTCACCCGCCGTCTGCGGCCGCTGCTCATCTCACCGCCCCCGCCCGCGTCGACCCGCGCCACGCTGTGTACTCACCCAGCAGGAGCCTGCCATGTCGACCGAACGCCACCGCCCCCTCCGCTCCCTCGCTCCGTGGATCGCGCTCGCGCTGACGGCGTGGGCCGTCCTGGCCCCCCCGGTCCACGCAGCGCCCGCGCGCTTCCAGGATCTGCAGGTCGAGGTGATCGGCAGCGGCCGCCCGGTGCTGATGATCCCCGGCCTCAACAGTGGGGCCGAGGTGTGGCGCGATACCTGCGCCGCACTGCAGCCGCAGGTGCAGTGCCATCTGGTGCAGCTGCCCGGTTTTGCCGGAGCGCCGCCGGTGGCCAGCGATGACTTTCTCATGGCGATGCGCGACCGGCTGCTGGCTTATGCCGCCGCACAGCGGCTGGAGCATCCGGCGGTGATCGGCCACAGCCTGGGCGGTGTGGTGGCCCTGCAGATGGCGATCGAGGCGCCGGACCGGGTCGGGCCATTGGTGATCGTCGATGCCTTGCCCTATCTCGACGCCGTCCGCGATCCGCCCGCGACCCCGGCGCTGCGCAGAGCCGCCGCCGCCCAGGAACGCAGCACCCTGATGGCGGTCGAGGACGCCGCGTACCGCGCCAGCACCGACCGCTTCCTGGCCAGCATGACCCGCTCACCCGAGCACCTGGCCACGCTGCAGCAGTGGGGGCGCGACAGCGACCGGGCCACCACCGCCAATGCGATGTACTCAATGAGCATGACCGACCTGCGCGAGCCGATCGCCGCGATCACCGCGCCGGTGCTGGTGCTCGGTGCGTGGGCGGCCTACCAGCCGTACGGCGCCACGCTCGCGTCCACCCGTGCAACCTTCGCCGGGCAGTACGCACGTCTGCCGTCGGCGCGCATCGAGATGAGCGCCGACGGCTACCACTTCCTGATGTGGGATGATCCGCGCTGGCTGCAGGCACAGGTGCGTCGCTTCCTCGACCTGCCTGCACGCCACTGATCGCCCACGCGGAGAGCTCGACCGGCATGCAGGCAACAGGCGACAACGCGTTCTGGTGGCGCAATGCGGCGGTATGGCTGACCTATCTGGCCGTCAGCACGATGCTCGGCATCGGCTATGTCGGCCAGTGGTCGGGCATGCTGCTGATCTCGGCCAGTGTGGGCGTGGGGCTGTTCCTCGTCAGCGCGGCGATCCGGTTCCATGCGCTGCGCGTCGGCTGGCTGCAGCACGACGCGCTGGCCCTGGGCTGGCGCCTGCTGCTGGCAGTGGTGATCGGCAGCACGCTGGTCCAGGTGGGCACTGCCCTGCTGCTGTTGCCTGCACTGCAGCTGGACTGGGTACGCCTGCCCGGTCAGCGGGCCGATTACCGGCCGTTCGCGCTGTTCGGCTACTGGCTCAACAGCGCGGTGATGCTCGCGGCGTGGTGCGCGCTGTGGGCCGGTCGTCGTGCCCTGCTGCGCGCCCGCGACAGCGAAATGGCGCAGCTGCGGGCAGATGCCCAGCGGGTCACGCTGGAGCACCAGGCACTGCGCGCCCGGCTCAATCCCCATTTCGTCTTCAATGCACTCAACAACCTGCGTGCATTGATCCATGAAGATCCGGTGCGCGCGCGCGACATGGTGACCCACCTGTCGGGCACCTTGCGCCACGCACTGACCCACACCGACGCTGGGTGGGTCGCGTTGGCGGAGGAATGGCGGGTGGTCCAGGACTATCTGGCGGTGGAGGCAATCCATTACGAAGCGCGTCTGCGCGTGCGGGTCGATATCGAGACCGCGGCGCTGGCCGCGCGCCTGCCGCCGATGGCGCTGCAACTGCTGGTGGAAAACGCGATCAAGCACGGCATCGCGGTGACCTGTGGCGGTGGAGATCTGCAGATTGCCGCGCGCCTGGTCGCTGGACAGCTGCACCTGCAGGTACGCAACCCGGTGGGTACCGCTCCGCCCGGTGAAGGACATGGTGTTGGCCTGGCCTACCTGCGTGCGCAGCTGGGCATTGGCGATGGCCAGGCAACATCGGCACAGGGGCGGTTGCAGCTGCTGCGCGAGGGCGATGCCATGCTGGCGCAGCTGGAGGTACGGCAGTGACCGCGCCGTTGCGGGTGCTGGTGGTGGACGATGCGCGGCTGGCGCGGCTGGAACTGCGCACGCTGCTGGCCGGGATCGAGGGCGTGCAGTGGGTGGGCGACGCGGACGACGTACCCGCCGCGCGCGAGGCGATCGCCCGGCTGCATCCGGACCTGGTGCTGCTGGACGTGCAGATGCCGACCGGCAGCGGGTTCGATGTCCTGGAGGGCATCGAGGCCCTTCCTCTGGTGGTGTTCGTCACCGCGTACGACCACTACGCGGTGCGGGCGTTCGAGCGTGATGCGCTGGACTACCTGGTCAAACCGGTCGACGCGACGCGGCTGCAGTCCGCCGTGGCGCGGGCGCAGGCACGGCTGGCGCGTGTCGATGCAGCGGCCGCCGCACCCCGCGATCGGCTGGGTGTGGACGACCAGGTCTTCCTGCGCGACGGCGAGCGCTGCTGGTTCGTGGCCCTGGGCGAGATCCGCCGGATCGTGGTGGACGGCAACTACGCGCGCCTCTGGTTCCGCGACCAGAACGCCGTGCTGGCGCGCAGCCTCACCACGCTGGAAGCACGCATGGACCCGGCGCTGTTCTTCCGCGCCAATCGCACTACGCTGGTCAACCTGAGGCGCATCCGCGCGGTGGAGCCCAGCATCGGCGATGGCTACGATCTGGTGCTCGACGACGGCAGCCAGGTCGAGGTATCGCGCCGGCAGGCGCGCGAACTGCGTGAGCGGATGGCACTGTAGGGGAGGACGTCGCGCTAACCTAAGCGCAGTTTCTCCGCCGAACACACCATGTCCATCGTCCTCACCGAATTCGCCCGACCCCGCCTGTTCCCGCGCGTGCCGCGGGCCAACACCATCCAGGACTGCAGCGCCGAGCAGTTCCAGGCGCACCTCAACGCGCATGCGCCACTGAAGGTGCTGGACGGCTATGCGCCGTTCTGCAAGCTGCATGTGTACGAGAACTGGACCAGTACGCGCTGTCTCACGGTGCCGATCACCGACGCCAACCGCCACCAGCTGCACAGCGCCTACGAGGCACGCAACCGCGACGAACTGCCGGTGCTGGTGCGCTGGTTCGAGGGCGTGGAATCGCCCCGCGCCAACTACCTGGTGGTGATCCTGTACAGCGCCGCGCAACTGGCCAGGGAAGGATCGCCCATCGACGCGGACTGGGGCATCGTCGGCTGCATCTACACCGCCGAGCCGGAGGAGGTGCCGATGGCGCCGATCACCATGATGCGCAATGCGCTGGGGGTGGAAGAGGGCGGCTCGGGCGTGCCGCTGGACCGGGAGGCCTATGCACGCGCGGTGGCATTCTGGGACTGCAATGCCAACTGGCGTCCATGAGCTGCCGGGTGTGAAGCAGTGCCTGTCGCCGGGCTGGCTATCATGGCGACAGGCACAGACAGGGAGCGCAGACAATGCAGGCACGGATGACGGGCGCGATCGCGCTGGGAGCAATGGCCGTGGCGATGTGCGTGCCGGTGCAGGCAGCCGGCGTCAACCGCAATGGCCCGTGCGGCGGATTGACGGACCTGGCGCCCATCCAGGACGCCCAGGTGAACCGCCTGGTCGCGCAGCCGCAGGCCGGGCAGTGTGTCATCCGCATCGAGGCGGACACGGCATCCGCCCTGGAACGCCAGCAACGCATGCTCGAGGCGATCGCACAGATCGCCTGCAAGGGCGCAGTGACGCTGAAGCCGGACCCGCAGGTCGGGCTGGCAGCAGAGGCGACGCTGCCGGCGCGCTGCGCACTGCCTGCCGGCAAGCCGCTGTTGCCGACGGGAGAGCGGTTCTGGGGCCGGCTGCACAACATGTCCTTCCGCTATCCGGCGCAGGCGCAGCGCGATGGACTGCAGGGCCGGACCGTGCTCAGAACACTTGTCGATGGCACCGGACGGGTGAGGGCGGCCGTGCTGGCGACGTCCAGCGGCCATGAGGTTCTCGATGAGGCGGCGGTGGCGCAGACGGCGCCCTGGCGGTTCGAACCGACCCGGCCCGGTCTCGCGGCGCCGGGCATGAGCGTGATGCCCGGTACCGTGAGCTACAACCTGGAGTAGCGCCCGCCTACGCAGGTGGACGTGGGGTCCATTCCCACCACGGCGCGTGGTACTCGCGGTCGGTGCAGCGCCATCCCCGCCCGCATACAGTGCAGGTGGCGTCCAGCGTATCGCCCCAGCCGCCGTCGGCCACGCCGGTGGCGAGGGGCAGCACGTGGCCGCTGGCGACTTCGCGGCCGGGCTGATAATGCATCCAGTGCGGATACAGCTGGCACAGGCATCCACTGCCGTCACGCCAGTGGCGCAGCTTGCGCAGCACGAAGTCCAGTTCGTAGTGTTCGCGGATCCACCTGGGGTCTGTGGTGTAGCGCGCCCGGGCGGACTCCACGTAGGGCAACTGTGCAACCAGGTCGTCCAGCACGCCCGCATCGCGGGTGAGGGCGACGGTGGCGGCCGCCGTGCGCAACCGGCCGTAATCGCCACTGCCCAGCGCCTGCAGCAGGGCAGTGCCTGGGCGACCCTCCTGCAGCGTCGGCAGGGACGCCCCCATCAGGCGCTCGAACAGGCGTCCGATCATGCCGATCTGCCGATCGGTGCATACGCGCCGTGGGTGAGCTGCAGCAGGTCGGCCGGGGCCAGGGCCACTTCCAGACCACGGCGTCCGGCGCTGACGTGCACGGTGGGCAGCGCCGCCGCGCTGGCGTCCACGAAGCTGCGCAGCCGCTTCTTCTGCCCCAGCGGGCTGATCCCGCCCACCAGATAGCCAGTGGCGCGCTGCGCCTCGTCGACCTTGGCCATCCCGCACTTGCGGCAACCGGCTGCCTCGGCCAGCGCCTTCAGATCGAGCGTGCCGCTGACAGGCACGATCGCCACCAGCAGTTCGTGTGTGTCGGTACTGGCGAGCAGGGTCTTGAACACCTGGGCGGGGTCCAGCCCGAGCTGCTGTACCGCTTCGCCACCGTAGGAGTCGGCCGTGGGGTCATGCGTGTAGGACAGCACGCGGTGGGCGATGCCAAGCTTCTTGAGCAGGTTGATGGCCGGGGTCATGGCAGTTCCTTGGAGCCGGGTGCACGTGCATCGTAGCGGTGCTGCGGGGGTGTTGGCTTGACCGAGGCTATCGGGGAAGGCGAGACAAAAAAAACGGGCACCTTGCGGCGCCCGTTTCGTTTCAATGCAACTGGACCGGCAGGCCGATCAGTAGCGGTAATGATCCGGCTTGAACGGACCTTCCACCGGCACGCCGATGTAGTCGGCCTGTTCCTGGGTGAGGGTGGTCAGCTTCACGCCGATCTTCTCCAGGTGCAGGCGGGCCACTTCTTCGTCCAGGTGCTTGGGCAGCAGGTACACCTTCTTCTCGTAGCGGTCCTTGTTCGCCCACAGGTCGATCTGGGCGAGGGTCTGGTTGGCGAACGAGTTGGACATCACAAAGCTCGGGTGGCCGGTGGCGCAGCCCAGGTTCACCAGGCGGCCCTCAGCCAGCAGGAAGATCGCGTTGCCGTTGGGGAACACGTACTTGTCCACCTGCGGCTTGATGTTGATCTGCTGCACGCCCGGGTAGCTGACCAGCGCGTCGACCTGGATCTCGTTGTCGAAGTGGCCGATGTTGCAGACGATGGCCTGGTCCTTCATCGCGCTCAGGTGCTCGATGCGGATGATGTCCTTGTTGCCGGTCGTGGTGACGTACAGATCGGCACGGCCCAGGGTGGATTCGATGGTGTTGACCTCGAAGCCTTCCATCGCGGCCTGCAGGGCGCAGATCGGATCGATCTCGGTGACCACCACGCGGGCGCCGTAGGCGCGCAGCGAGGCGGCACAGCCCTTGCCCACGTCGCCGTAGCCGCACACCACGGCGACCTTGCCGGCCAGCATCACGTCCATCGCGCGCTTGAGCCCGTCGGCCAGCGACTCGCGGCAGCCGTACAGATTGTCGAACTTGCTCTTGGTGACCGAGTCGTTGTCGTTGATCGCCGGGATCAGCAGGGTGCCGGCCGGGGCCAGCTGGTACAGGCGGTGCACGCCGGTGGTGGTCTCTTCGGAGACGCCCTTCCAGTCCTTGACCACACGGCCCCAGTAACCCGGGCGCTCCTTGGCCACGCGCTTGAGCAGGTTCTTGATGACCTGTTCTTCGTGCGAGGCGGCCTTCTCGTCGACCCAGGTGCTGCCGTTCTCGAGTTCATACCCCTTGTGGATCAGCAGGGTGACGTCGCCGCCGTCGTCCACCACCAGCTCCGGGCCGGTCAGGGTGCCGTCGGGCAGGGTGAAGGTCAGCGCGTCCAGGGTGCAGTCCCAGTACTCTTCCAGCGACTCGCCCTTCCAGGCGAACACCGGCGTGCCGGACTTGGCGATCGCCGCGGCGGCATGGTCCTGGGTGGAGAAGATGTTGCACGAGGCCCAGCGCACGTCGGCGCCGATGTCCTTCAGCGTTTCGATCAGCACGGCGGTCTGGATGGTCATGTGCAGCGAGCCGGTCACGCGCACGCCCTTCAGCGGCAGGGTGGCGGCGTGCTTGCGGCGGATCGACATCAGGCCGGGCATTTCGTGCTCGGCGATATCCAGTTCCTTGCGGCCCCAATCGGCCAGCGAGATATCGGCGACCTTGTAGTCGCCTTCGGTCGAGAAGGTCTTGGCAACAGCGTTCATTCGTAAGCTCCGGTAGTTGCGGGTCCGAGGGGACTCGCATTCGCCGGGCGCCGTTGGAACCAATCCTGGCCACCGAGCCTGGCCGGCCGGACAGGGTCCGGAACGGTCGCAGCGCCCCTCGGTGGAGGGTCGCCCATTATATCGCGGCAGGGGCGGTCGGCATGAATCGGTCCCGGCCCCCAACCATCGGCAGGGGGGCGATCGGCGCGCGGCTGTTAAGGTCCAAGGTTTGCACCAACATAGGGATCGAAGATGACACGCAATGATCGCCAGCGCCGCGCGCGCTGGGGCAGCCTGATCGTGGGCATGGCACTGCTTGCGGTGGCCCCGTTGGGTCTGGCCGCGCCCGCTGCCCAGACCCACACCCAGCAGGTGGCGGCCGCCAAGGGCGAGCAGGGCTACGAGCTGCCGTCGGCCGCCCTGCAGGCCGTGGTGGACGCACCGCGTGCGCCGACCCTGAGCCTGTCGCCGCGCCGCGACATCGCGGCCATGCTGCAGACCCCGCCGCTGCCCTCGATCAGCGTTGTCGCCCAGCCCGAACTGAAGCTGGCCGGCCTGCGCATCAACCCGGCCACGCATTCGTCCAGCCGCTTCAGCTTCGGCGACAAGCTGTGGCTGCTGAACGTGGCCGATGGCAGGGAGCGCCAGATCAGCGGCCTGCCGCAGCCGTTGTCGATCGCCACGCTGGCGTGGTCGCCGGACCAGAAGTACCTGGCGTTCAACCAGGTGCACGCCCCCACCGGTGCCAATGAACTGTGGATCGTGGATGTCGCGGCGGGGTCGGCGCGACGCCTGCTTGCCGATCTCAACACGGTGATGGGCGATGGTTACAGCTGGCTGCCCGACAGCCGCGGCCTGCTGGTGATGCAGCAGCTCAAGGGCCAGGGCGCCGCACCGGCCGCCGGCGGCATCCCGACCGGCCCGGCGATCCAGCAGACCGATGCGGATTCGGGCGTGCGCTCGATCCGTACCTACCAGGACCTGCTGAAGAATGAGGCCGATGCGCGCCTGTTCGATTACTACGCCAGCGCGCAGCCGGCACGCGTGGCCCTCAACGGCGAGGCCGCACCGCTGTCCACCGCCGGGGTGTACCTGGATGTGAGCGTGTCGCCGGATGGGCGTCACCTGCTCGCCGAGCGCGTGCTGCGCCCGTACTCCTATCTGGTGCCGGCCGACGATTTCGCCCGCCGCATCGAAGTGCTGTCCGCGCAGGACGGCTCGCTGCAGCACACCGTCAGCACCCTGCCGCTGGTGGAAGGCCTGCCGACCGGCAACGACGCCGTGCCGACCGGTGTGCGCAGCATCAGCTGGCGCGCCGACGCACCGGCCACCCTGGTCTGGGCCGAGGCCCAGGACGGCGGCGATCCGGCTCGCGAGGCCAAGGTGCGCGACGCGGTGCTGATGCAGGCCGCGCCGTTCGACAGGCCGCCGGTCACCGTGGCGCAGCTGGGCAGCCGCTATGCCGGCATCCAGTGGGGCCGTGGTGATCTGGCGCTGCTCAATGAATCGTGGTGGAAGAGCCGCGAGGTGAAGCAGTGGCGGATCGCGCCGGACCAGCCGGACAAGGCGCCGGAACTGCTGTCGGCCCGGTCTTCGCAGGACCGCTACAACGACCCGGGTCGCCCGGCGATGGTGCGCGACGTCAACGGGCGCGCGCGCCTGCAGGTCAGTGCCGATGGCCGCAGCATCTTCCTGATCGGGCAGGGCGCATCGCCGGAAGGCGACCGTCCGTTCGTTGATCGTCTGGACCTGGAGAGCCGGCAGACCACCCGTCTGTTCCACTCACAGGCGCCGTCCTATGCGTTGCCGCAGGCGCTGCTCGACCAGGAAGGCACCTCGCTGCTGCTGACCCGCGAATCGCCTGACGAGCCGTCCAACTTCTACGTGCAGTCGCTGTCCGATGCCAGCGCCGCGCCGCGCGCGTTGACCCGCTTCCAGCACCCGCTGCCGCAGCTGCGTGGGGTGAGCAAGGAGCAGATCCGCTACAAGCGCAACGATGGCGTGGACCTTACCGCGACGCTGATGCTGCCGCCGGGCTACAACGCGAAGAAGGACGGCCCGCTGCCCTTGCTGATGTGGGCCTACCCGGGCGAGTTCAAAACCGCCGCGGCTGCCAGCCAGGTCACCGATTCGCCGTATCGCTTCAACGCGATCAGCTACTGGGGCCCGCAGGCGTTCCTGGCCAAGGGCTATGCGGTGCTGGTCAGCCCGTCGATGCCGATCATCGGCGAAGGTGACAAGGAACCCAACGACACCTACCTGCCGCAGCTGATCGCCAACGCCGAAGCAGCGGTGGATGAAGTGGTGCGCCGTGGCGTGACCGATCGCGATCACATCGCCATCGGCGGCCATTCCTACGGCGCGTTCATGACCGCCAACCTGCTCGCGCACACGCGCCTGTTCAAGGCCGGCATCGCCCGCAGTGGCGCCTACAACCGCACGCTGACCCCGTTCGGTTTCCAGGCCGAGGAGCGCAACTACTGGCAGGCGCAGGACGTCTACCAGAAGATGTCGCCGTTCAACTACGCCGACAGGATCAAGGACCCGATCCTCTTCATCCACGGCGTGGACGACAACAACTCCGGCACGTTCCCGATCCAGAGCGAGCGCATGTTCGCCGCAGTGAAGGGCCTGGGCGGCGACGCACGGCTGGTGATGCTGCCGAACGAATCGCATGCCTACCGCGCGCGCGAATCGATCATGACCATGCTGGCCGAGAGCGAGCGTTGGCTGGAAAAGACCATCGGGCCGGGCAAGCCGATCAAGAAGACGCGCTGACGCCACGGGCAACGGCCGCCGGCCGGTATGGAGCCCGAGGGCAACGTACCGGCCGGTGAATGAAACACAGGATCACGGGAGGTGCCGGCCGCTGGCCGGCACTACCAGATGAAACCATTGTTCTGCGGTAGGCTGGATCGGATTCCGTTCCCGAGGCCAGTGCGTCGCAGATGAACGAGTACCGCAGCAGCATCGTATTTGCCACTCCCGATATTCCCCTGCGCGATGACGTACGCCGGCTTGGCGCACTGGTCGGCGACCTGCTCGCCGAGCAGGTCTCCACGCAGTTCTACGAGGACGTGGAACAGGTGCGCACGCGCGCCATCGCCCGGCGCGAGAGCGACGCCCCCCTGTCCGACCTCAACGATGCACTGACCGGCCTGCCGCCAGAGCGCGCCGAAGCGATGGTCCGGGCGTTCAGCACCTACTTCCAGGTGGTCAACATCGCCGAGCGCGTGCACCGCATCCGCCGCCGTCGCGATTACCAGCGCGCCGGCACCGCCGCGCCGCAGCCGGATGGCCTGCAGGACGCGCTGCAGAAACTCAAGGCGCAGGGCGTGACCCTGGCCGAGCTGGCGGACTGGCTGCCACGCATCGACATCGAGCCGGTGTTCACCGCGCATCCCACCGAAGCGGTTCGCCGCGCGCTGCTGGAAAAAGAGCAGCTGATGGTCGCCAGCCTGGTCGACAACCTGGATGGCCAACGCACGCCGGGCGAAGCCGCCGCCGATGCCGCACGCTTCCGCATGGCGCTGACCGCCTCGTGGCAGACCACCGATTCCTCGCCGGTACGCCCGACCGTGGAGGACGAGCGCGAGCATGTCGGGTTCTATCTGGTGCAGGTGCTGTACCGGGTCATCCCGGTGCTGTACGAATCGCTGCAGCAGGCGTTGCTCGATACCTACGGCGAGGACCTGCCGCTGCCCCGCCTGCTGCGTTTCGGCACCTGGGTGGGCGGCGACATGGACGGCAACCCGAACGTGGATGCCGGCACCATCCGCGCCACGCTCGATGCGCAGCGCCAGGCGGTGCTGGGGCGCTATCAGAAAGACCTGCTGCAGTTGGCCAGCCTGCTCAGCCAGTCCACCGAACGGGTGGCGGTCAGCGATGCGCTGCAGGCACGGGTGGCGCACTACCGGGAGCTGCTGCCGCAGGTCACCTCGCGTCCGCGTCATGCCGACATGCCCTATCGCCTGCTCAATGACCGCATGCGCGCCCGCGTGCAGGCCACCCTCGATGACGCCACAGGTGCGTATGCCTCACCGCAGGCGCTGGAAGACGACCTCACGCTGATCCTGGACAGCCTGCACGCGAACAAGGGCGACCATGCCGGCGGCTTCGCGGTGCGCCGCCTGCTGTGGCGGGTGCGCACCTTCGGCTTCCATCTGGCGCGGCTGGATGTGCGCCAGGAATCGAGCGTGCATGGCCGCGCGCTGGCCAGCGTGCTGGATGGGCAGGAGGCCTGGGACGCCGCCGACGCGGTAGCCCGTGCGGCGCGGCTGGCACCGTTCGCCAGCGGTGAGCAGGCGCTGCCGGCCAGTACCGACGACGGCGGCGCACGCCTGGACGCGGTGTTCGCCGCGTTGGCCGACGCACGCCATCGGCACGGTACCGATGCGCTGGGCAGCTACATCATCTCGATGGCGCACGACCGCAGCGATGTGTTGGCGGTACTGGCGCTGGCGCGGCGCGGCGGTCTGGTGGATGACGCCGGGGCGGTACCGCTCGACATCGCGCCGTTGTTTGAAACGGTCGATGATCTCAAGCGCGGCACCGATACCCTGCGGGACCTGCTGGCCGACCCGGTGTACCGCGCGCACCTGACCGCCCGCGGCGATGTGCAGATGGTGATGCTGGGCTACTCCGACAGCGGCAAGGACGGCGGCATCGCCGCCTCGCGCTGGGGGCTGCAGCGTGCGCAGGTGGAGCTGCTGGAGGTGGCGGCCGACAGCGGCATCCGGCTGACCTTCTTCCACGGTCGCGGCGGGTCGATCAGCCGCGGCGGCGGCAAGACCACCCACGCGGTAGACGCCTCGCCGCGCGGCAGCATCGACGGCCGCCTGCGCGTGACCGAGCAGGGCGAAGTGATCCATCGCAAGTACGGCATCCGCGCGCTGGCGCTGCGTTCGCTGGAGCAGTCCACCGGGGCGGTGCTGCGGTCCAGCCTGCGTCCGCGTGCGCCGGAACCGCGCGAGGCGCAGTGGCGGCCGGTGATGGACCTGGTGGCGGCCAGGAGTGCCGAGGCCTACCGCGCCTTCGTTGGCCAGAAGAATTTCATGCAGTACTTCCGCCAGGCCACGCCGATCGATGTGATCGAACGGATGACGCTGGGCTCGCGCCCGTCGCGGCGGCTGGGCGAGGACGCGGCGCTGTCCAACCTGCGTGCGATTCCGTGGGTCTTCGCCTGGAGCCAGGCGCGGGCGGTGATTCCGGGGTGGTATGGCGTGGGCAGTGGCCTGCAGGCGGCGATCGATGCCGGGCACGAGGCCACGCTGCAGGAGATGGCGCGTGACTGGCCGTTCTTCAGTACCTTCCTGGACGACATCGCGATGGTGCTGTCCAAGGGCGACATCACCATCGCCGAGCAGTTCTCGCGGTTGTCCGGCCCGCTGCACGGGGTGTTCTTCCCGCAGATCCAGCGCGAGCTGGCGCTGACCGGGTCGCTGATCCTGGCGCTGACCGGACAGGACGAACTGCTGCAGCACGACCAGCGCCTGGCGCTGTCGATCCGCCTGCGCAACCCCTACGTTGATCCCATCAGCGTGCTGCAGGTGGACCTGCTGCGTCGCTGGCGCGACAGCGGCGGTGAAGACGACGATGTGCTGCGCGCGCTGGTGGCGTGCGTCAACGGCGTGTCGCAGGGCGTGCAGAACACCGGGTAGGCGAAAGCAGCGCCGGAGGCTACGAATGGCTGGGCGGGTTGGACGCCAGCAGTTCCAGATGGCGCTGTTCCATTTCCTCGCGCAGCTGGCGGCGGATCAGCGCGGCCGCATGGCGACGGCGCTCGTCGCTGGTTTCCAGCTGCAGCGGCGGCACCGGGGTCGGTCTGCCCTCGTCGTCCACCGCCACCATCGTGAAGAAGCAGCTGTTGGCGTGGCGCACGCTGCGCTTGAGGATGTCTTCGGCCACCACTTTCACCCCGATCTCCATCGAGGAGGTGCCCGTGTAGTTCACCGAGGCCAGGAAGGTGACCAGCTCGCCCACCGCGATCGGCTGGCGGAACATCACCTGGTCCACCGACAGGGTCACCACGTAGCGGCCGGCATAGCGGCTGGCGCAGGCGTAGGCGACCTGGTCGAGCAGGCGCAGCACCGCGCCACCGTGGACCTTGCCGGAGAAGTTGGCCATCTCCGGGGACATCAGCACGGTCATCGACAGCTGGTTGGATTTGAATTCGGTGGTCATTGGCCGATTGTAGCCGGCGATCGGACGCCTGAAACGACGATGGGCCGCTTTCGCGGCCCGTCGTTTGAGGGGCAGCCGACCAACGGTCGGCTCCACCCGCAGGAAGTGGGCCGCGTTGGCGGCCCATTTCTTACTTCAGCTTCGCATCCGCGCGCAGGGCGGCGGCGCGATCGGTCTTCTCCCAGGAGAAGGCGGTCGCGTTGACCAGCTCACCGGCACCGTCGGTGTAGCTGAATTCCTTCGGCTTGCGGCCGAAGTGGCCGTAGGCGGCGGTCTGCTGGTACATCGGGTGGATCAGGTCCAGCATCTTGATGATGCCGTACGGGCGCAGATCGAAGTGCTTGCGGATCAGCTTCTCGATCTTGTCGTCGCTGATCTTGCCGGTGCCGAAGGTGGTGACCGAGATCGAGGTCGGCTCGGCCACGCCGATGGCGTAGGAGACCTGCACTTCGCAACGGTCGGCCAGGCCGGCAGCCACGACGTTCTTGGCGACGTAGCGGGCAGCGTAGGCGGCCGAACGGTCAACCTTGGACGGATCCTTGCCCGAGAAGGCGCCACCACCGTGACGGGCCCAGCCGCCGTAGGTGTCGACGATGATCTTGCGGCCGGTCAGGCCGCAGTCGCCCACCGGGCCGCCGATCTCGAACTTGCCGGTCGGGTTGATGTGGAACTTGGTGCCCTTGTGCAGCCACTTGGCCGGCAGCACCGGCTTGATGATCTCTTCGCGGACGGCCTCGATCAGGTCCTTCTGCTTGACGCCCGGGGCGTGCTGGGTCGACAGGACAACCGCGTCGATGGCCGAAACCACGCCGTTTTCATAGCGCAGGGTGACCTGGCTCTTGGCGTCCGGACGCAGCCAGGACAGCGGCGAGTTCTTCTTCTTGCGGACCTTGGCCTGCTGCTCGACCAGACGGTGCGACAGGTGGATCGCGGCCGGCATGTAGCTGTCGGTTTCGTTGGTGGCATAGCCGAACATCAGGCCCTGGTCGCCGGCGCCCATTTCTTCGGGCTTCTTGCGATCCACGCCCTGCGCGATGTGCGGGGACTGCTTGCCGATCAGGTTCAGCACGCCACAGGTGGCGCCGTCGAAGCCCACGTCGGAGCTGTCGTAGCCGATGTCCAGGATCACCTTGCGGGTCAGGGCTTCCAGATCGATCCAGGCGCTGGTGGTGATTTCACCGGCCACGATCGCCACGCCGGTCTTGACCATCGTCTCGCACGCCACGCGGGCGCGCTTGTCCTGGGTCAGGATCGCGTCCAGCACCGCATCGGAGATCTGGTCGGCAATCTTGTCCGGATGGCCTTCGGAGACCGATTCGGAGGTGAACAGGTAGCTGGACATCAGGCGTAATATCCTTTGATTCGGATGGAAAGATGGGCGCGAATGATACACGGCAAGTCGCGCTGATGCATTGTGCGCCAGCCGGAGTTGCCCGAGGTTAAGCCGGTGTGCCCGTCGCAGGGCCCGCTGTGACGCCATTGGGGCCCAGCGTCACCGCCCAGTGTTCCACCAGCGTGACAAATCCACGGCCCTGCACGGGCCGGCCGTCATCGATCTGCCGCCAAACCGCCATCACGCTGCCTTCGTTGCGGGCCACGCTCTCGGCCAATCCGGCCGCCGGGCATGAGTGAGCACGCCATGCAGCAGTTCGAGCAGCGCCTCCAGGAGCGGTATCCGCAGTGGTTCCACGGCCCTCGGGCCCGTCTGGCCAGGCCGCTGCTGCGCAGCGTGGGGCGCTGGTCGCAGCTGGACCGGATCGAGGCGTTCCTGCAGCGCAGCGCCGGCCTGCGCGGTTTCGGCTTCGTCAGTGCCGGCCTGGACTTCCTGGGCGGCCGCTATCGGGTCGAGGACGTCGAGCTTGCGCGGATTCCCACCACCGGCCCGCTGCTGATCGTGGCCAACCACCCCTCCGGTGCGCTGGACGCGCTGGCCCTGCTGGACGCGGTCGGGCGCATCCGGCACGACGTACGGATCGTGGCCAACGATCTGCTGGCTGCCATCGAGCCCCTGCAGGACCTGCTGCTGCCGGTCCGCATCCTTGGCGGCACGGCGAAGCGACCGAGCGTGCAGGCGGTGGGGCAGGCCCTGGCGGCGGGCCAGTGCGTGATCGTGTTTCCGGCCGGGGAAGTGTCGCGGCTGTCGTTGCGCGGGATCCGCGATGGCCGCTGGCAGCGCGGCTTCGTGCGCTTGGCACGGGACGCGGCGGCCCCGGTGCTGCCGATCCGGGTGGACGCGCGCAATTCGGCCCTGTTCTATGGCGTGTCCACCGTGTTCAAACCGGCTGCAACGCTGCTGCTGGCGCGGGAGATGTTCGCCCATCGCGGCCGGCCGCTGCGCCTGCGCATCGGCACGCCCATGCAGCTGGGGCAGGGCGACACCCGCAGCGAACTGCTGGCGGTGCGACGTGCGTTGTACGCGCTGGGGCGGCAGGCTGAGGCCACGCCGGCCGGTGGTGCCGGCCCCGAGCCGCTCGCCGCACCGGTCGCGCCCTCGCGGGTGGCCGCCGCGATCGCCGCGGCCGAGGTGCTCGGGCAGACCGCCGATGGCAAGCAGATCCTGCTGGCCCGCTGCAGCACCGGGTGCGCGCTGCTGCTGGAGCTGGGACGACTGCGCGAGCTGACGTTCCGCCGGGTCGGCGAAGGCACCGGCCGCAGCAGCGACCTGGATGCCTTCGACCTGGACTACCAGCACATCGTGATCTGGGACGGTGCCGCGCAGCGCATCGCCGGGGCCTACCGGATCATGCGCGGCGCCCAGGCCCTCGCGCAGCGCGGCCTGGCCGGGCTCTACAGCGCGTCGCTGTTCCGCTACTCCGACGACGCCATCCCCCGCATCGCCGAAGGACTCGAACTGGGCCGCAGCTTCGTGGTGCCCGACTACTGGGGCAGCCGCAGCCTGGACTACCTGTGGCAGGGCATCGGCGCGTATCTGCAGCGCCGGCCCGGCATCCGCTACCTGTTCGGCGCGGTCTCGATCAGCGCCGCGCTGCCGCAGGACGCCCGCGAGCAGCTGGTGGCGTACTACCAGCGCTACTTCGGTGGCGAGGCGGGGCTGGTGGCCTCCCACCGGCCGTTCCAGTACTTCGCCGCGCCGCCGTGCTTTGGTGACCTGGATGCGACGGCCGCGTTCGACGTGCTCAAGGCCAATCTGGCTGCGCTCGGCACCGGCGTGCCAACCCTCTACCGCCAGTACACCGAGCTGGCCGAACCCGGCGGCGCGCGCTTCCTGGCCTTCGGCGTCGATCCGGACTTCAGCGATTCGATCGACGGCCTGATCGAAGTGGATCTGCACGCGATCCGCCCGCACAAGCGCAAACGCTACCTGCGCCAGGCAGGGCTGCCGGCATGAAGGCACTGACGCGCCTGCCCCCCCACCGGCGCGCGGTATTTCTCTCCGACGTGCACCTGGGCTCGCGCCATTGCCACGCCACCGAGCTGGCGCGGTTCCTGGCCGAGCTGCGCTGCGAGCGGCTGTACCTGGTGGGCGACATCATCGACCTGTGGTGGATGGCGCACCGGCGGGCGAGCTGGCGGCCCGCCCACAGCGACGTGATCCAGGCCCTGCACGCGCTGCGCGGTGCCGGCACGGAGATCATCTACATTCCGGGCAACCACGACGCGTCGCTGCGCCGTGCGTGCGGGCTGATGCTGCCGGCCATGCAGGTCCGCCGGCGGGTGATCCACGTCACCGCCGACGGGCGCCGGCTGCTGGTGGTCCACGGCGACGATTACGATGGCATCACCCACTTCGGCGGTCTGCAGGAACGGTTTGGCGACTGGCTCTACTACCGCATCCTCACCGGCAACCATCTGCTCAATGCCGTCCGGCGGCGGTTGGGACGACGCTACTGGTCGCTGTCGGACTTTCTCAAGAAGCGCAGCGGCGCCGCCGAGCGCTACATCGAACGCTTCGTGCAGGCCGGGTTGGATGACGTGCGCCGGCGCGGGCTGGATGGCATCGTCTGCGGACACATCCACCGCGCCGCGCTGGTCGAGCGCGACGGGCTGGTGTACGCCAACGATGGCGACTGGGTGGAAAGTCTGACCGCGCTGGTCGAGGACCCCGACGGCAGCCTGCGGTTGCTGGACCACCAGGGAAACATGCTGGTGGAGCTGGCCGCCACAGCGCGGTTGCCGAAGGCCGCCTGAGCGCGCGGCATCGCGCGTGTCCGGCTGCTAGCATCGGCCGATGGACTCCTTAAGCCAGATCGTACTGGGCGGCGCCGTCGCCGCCGCCATCGCCCCGGCCGGCCACCGCCGCGCCGCCCTGCTTGCCGGTGCCGCCCTGGGCACCCTGCCGGACCTGGATGCACTGCTGCTGGCGGCGACCGCCGCCGACCCGGTGGCACTGATGACCGAGCACCGCAGCTACAGCCACTCGCTGCTGGTGCTGCCGTGGGTGGCGGCGCTGATATGGTGGGGCTTCAAACGGTTCGGCAAGGGGCGGGTGGCCGAGGCACCGGGACGCTGGTTCTGGGCCATCCTGCTGGCGCTGATCACGCATCCGCTGCTGGATGCGTTCACCGTCTATGGCACCCAGCTGTGGTGGCCGTTCACCCCGCCGCCGACCATGTGGTCCAGCGTTTTCATCATCGATCCCGGCTATACGGTGTGGCTGCTGATCGGCTGTACGGTGGCATGGTTCGCCCGCGCGCGGCCGCTGGCGCAGCGCGCGCTGGTGGCCGGGCTGGTTCTCAGCAGCGGCTATCTGGGCTGGTCGCTGCTGGCCAAGCACACGGTGGACCGCGAGGCCGACCGCGCGCTGGCCGCGATGGGCCTGGCCGACGCCCCCCGGTTCTCGGTGGCGATGCCATTCAACACCCTGCTCTGGCAGGTGGTGGCGATGACCCCCAACGGCTATGTGATCGGCGAGCGTTCGCTGGTCGCCGACCGTGGCCCGATGGTTTTCCACGGCCATCCGTCCAACGTGCAGGCGCTGCGCCAGGCGGCGGCTCTGCCGGCCGTGGCGCGGCTGCAATGGTTCAACCGCGGCTTCATGCGCGCCCGGGTGGTGGACGGCGAACTGCAGCTCAGCGACCTGCGCATGGGCCTGGAGCCGGACTACACGTTCACCTTCGCGGTGGCGCGGACCGAGGGCGACGGCTGGGCGGCAATCACGCCGCGACAGCTGCGGCCGGCGTATGAAGGGAAGGAGGGCAGGGCGAGGGTGGAGCGGCGGTTCGCGTCGATGTGGCAACGCATCTGGCGCACACCGACCGCGACCGGCGTCATCGCCCCGAAGGCAGGCTGGCAGGAGGCACCGTGAGCGGACGTTTCAGCATGGAGATCAACGGCACGCGCTACACCCGGCTGGCCGATGTGCCACCGGAGTACCGCGCGCTGCTGGTGCAGTTGACCCCGGCAGCGTCAACCACGCCGCCGGCGGCACCGCTGCGCGAACTGCTGCAGAAGGCCAGGGCGCAGCCCGATCGCGGGCGCCAGCAGCAGGTGCTGCTGGAGGCGCTGCGCAGCGTCGACCCCGAACGCGCGCAGCGTATGGAACACACGCTGTCCGAGCGCAATCCGCCCCGGGGGACGGGTACGCTGGAGGTGGGCAGCACGCCGACACCGCGCCCGCGTGAAGGCGCGCGCATCCAGAGCGTGGGCACCACCGTGGCGGCCGGCGATCGCGGTGGCATGGCGATCTGGGCGCTGCTGGCGGGGGTGGTGGTGCTCAGCCTGGTCGGCTGGCTGCTGTCCGCGTAGCGGCCGCGGCCGTCAGTACACCGTGGCGCGGGCCTGCACGAAGGAAAAGAAGAACACTGCGTTGGGGTCGTTCTGCACCAGGCTGAACTCGCGGCGCATGCCGTCCACGGTGTCCTGGTCGACCAGGCCGGCCTCCAGCAGCGGGCCGGCTGCCGACAGCAGCAGCTGCTCCCAGAACGCGATCATGGTCTTGCGACGGGCCGGCTCGCGGTTGTCCAGGTGGATGGTCTTGATCTCGGTGTGGACGTCGCGGAAGCCGCCGGCCAGCAGCAGGTTGCCCAGCTTGGCGCCGACAAACGGGTCGCCGCCGTGGTCGTACTGGAAGTCGTTGAAGGCCATCCAGTAACGCCAGATGTGCGGCGAGTACGGATCGAGCAGGAACGAGGCGTTCATCACTTCGGTCACGTACACCGGCGAGCCCGGTACCAGCACGCGGCGCACTTCATTGAGCACCCGCGCCGGCGAGGGGACGTGTTCGAGCACCCAGCACAGGAAGGCGGCGTCGAACTCGCGCGGGCCGAACGGCAGGTTGCCGGCGTCGGCCTGCAGCAGCGCGTAGCGTTCGCTGCACCACGGCGTGCGGGCCAGGTTGGTGGCGGCGGTGGACAGTTGCGCCTCGCTCAGATCCACACCGGTGACGTGCAGCTCCGGGAAACGCCGCAGCAGGATCTCGGTCTGCGCGCCGACGCCGCTGCCCACTTCCAGCAGGCGCCTGGCGCCACCGTAATCGATGCCGCTGAAAATGCTCGATTCAAACAGGCGCGACTGGGTGACCAGCCGCTGCTGTTCGGTGTCGGAGAAGCCGTGGAGGTAGGTCGGTGCGGTGATCGGCGGGGTCATGGCGGCAGGCTCAGGCGGCAGACGACACCGGCTCGCCGGCGGCGAGGGCATCGAAGTAGTCGGTGGTCAGGGCGATCTGGCTGGCGGCATCCTCGGCGCGGTTGACCACCGCGCGGAAGGCGGCGTTCTCCGGCCGGTCCTTGGCGTACCAGCCCAGGTGCTTGCGCGCGATGCGCACGCCCTGCGGCTCGCCATAGAAGTCGTGCAGCGCCTGCAGGTGGCCCAGCAGAATGTCGCGGACTTCGTCCAGGGTCGGTGGCGGCAACAGGGTGCCGGTGGCCAGGAAATGGGCGACCTCGCGGAAGATCCACGGACGGCCCTGGGCGGCGCGGCCGATCATCACCGCGTCCACGCCGGTCTGGGCCAGCACCTGCGCGGCCTTCTGCGGCGAATCGATGTCGCCGTTGGCCAGCACCGGAATGCGCAGCGCGGCCTTGATCGCCGCGATGGTCTCGTACTCGGCGCTGCCGGTGTAGTGCTGGTCGCGGGTGCGCCCGTGCACCGCCAGCGCAGCGATGCCGCTGTCCTCGGCGATGTGTGCGATCAGCGGACCATTGCGGTGGTCGCAGTCCCAGCCGGTGCGGATCTTCAACGTGACCGGTACGTCCACCGCCTCGACCACGGCGGTGAGGATGCGCGCCACCAGCGCCTCATCGCGCATCAGCGCCGAGCCGGCCCAGGCATTGCACACCTTCTTGGCCGGACAGCCCATGTTGATGTCGATGATCTGTGCGCCGTGGTCCACGTTGTAACGCGCCGCGTCGGCCAGCTGCTGCGGCTCGGTGCCGGCGATCTGCACGCTGATCGGGTCCGGCTCGCCGGCGTGGTCCATACGGTGGAGCGACTTGCGGGTGGTCCAGAAACGCGGGTCGGAGATGGTCATTTCCGAGGCGGCCAAGCCCGCACCCAGCCGTTTGCACAGCAGGCGGAAAGGCTTGTCGGTGACACCGGCCATCGGCGCCAGCACCACGTTGGGCCGGATGTTGTAGGGGCCAATCTGCATGCACGCATTGTAGTGCCGGCCGCCGGCCGGCAACCACGCACCGGACCGCGATCCGGGCCAGTGTTAAGGCCGATCCGGAAGGCCCTGATGCGCTCCGGTCATGAGCATATGCTTGACGATTGCTTCCGCCGCCCCCAGCGCGGCGGGATGGTGGGCGGTTGGCAGGGGGTTACAGCCGCGTCCAGACCTGCACGCTGCCGGCCAGATGGAGACCGGCCAGCGTCAGGCAGGCCGCTGAGCTGGTGTACCAGAAACGGGCGCCGTTGCAGCCGGGGCGCACCCGTCCGATCAGCAGCCCGGCCAGCCCGCGCACGCCGAGGACCGCGATGATCAGCACCAGGACTTCCTGACGGCCGGGGAGCACCGGCAGCCAGCCCGCGGCCGAGAGGGCGTAGGCCGTCCATAGCGCCAGCACCGCGGTGATGGCGGTGGTGATTGCCGTGGGGAAGGGATGGCCGGCGCGGGACAGCCGCACCATCCGTTCGCCCGCGCCAAAGAACGCGTACCAGCGCGCGCCGAAGATGATGCAGCCGATGTGCAGCAGCACCGCGAGCGCGGTGCCTGCGGCCGCCAGCAGCAGCCAGGGGGTGTCATCCATGCAGACGCGATCCATGAGGCAGGCCACGATGGTCGAGCCGGCCTGCCGGACGGTCAATGCGCAGGCCGGCCTTAGGCTGTCAGGATCCGGCCAACCCTGTCGGCGCGCGCGGTGGACCCATGAAAAAGCCGGCGCTGGGCGCCGGCTTGGTCAGTACCGCAGGTTCCGCCAGGCCGCTCAGGCCGTGGCAGCATCCTGTGGGGTGAAGTGCGGCATCGCTGCGGCGGCGCCTTCCTTCTCGGTGGAACGGCCGGCGAACTGGTTGGCGAAGCGCACATGGCGGGCGAACGCGGCGTCCGGGTCCTGGGCGATGGAGGCCACCAGCGCACCGTTGAACGCATCGCCGGCACCGGTGGTGTCCAGCACCTGCACCTGCTCGGCGCCCACCCGGTAGTACGGCTGGGTGTCGCCGCGCAGGTTCTCCTCGGCGTGCGACACGAACACGCCCACCGATCCCAGCGTCACCACCACGGTGCCGTTGCCGACCAGCTTGCGGCACAGCGCATGCAGGCTGGCGCCGTCCAGCGCGGCCACGTCGTTGGCATCCACGCGCTCGCCCACATGGCGGCCGAGCAGGGCGGCGAACTCGGTCTCGTTCGGGGTCAGCACGTCGGCCAGCTTGAGCAGGCCGATGCTGGACGGGGCGTCGGCCGGGGCCACGTTGAGCACGGTGGTGGCACCGGCCTCGCGGGCAATCGCCAGCGCCGCTTCGATGGTCTCCACCGGCGACTCCAGCTGCGCCAGTACCACCTTGGCGCCGCTCAGCAGCGCACGCTGCTGCTCGACGTAGGCGGTGCTCAGGGCGGCATTGGCACCCGGGCCGATCACGATCGTGTTGCGGCCGCGGCTGTCCACGTAGATGCCACCGGTGCCGGTCGGCTCGGTGCTGGCTTCGGCCTGCAGGGTGAAGCCGTCATCAGCGGCCAGGCCACGGGCCATCGCACCGCCGGCATCGTCACCCAGCGCGCACACGAAGGTGGTCGGCGCGCCCGCACGACGTGCGGCGACGGCCTGGTTGAAGCCCTTGCCGCCCGGACCGGTGCTGTAGCGCCCGGCGATGGTCGCGCCCGGGGCCGGGAGCGATTCGCAACGCCACACATGGTCCACATTGAAGGAGCCGACAACGACGACACTGCTACTCATAAAGTCTGTTTCTCAATGAACGGATATCAGCTGAAATGCGTCAGCACGCCGGCGATGGTCGCCGTCATGAAGGTGGCGATGGTACCGCCAAGCACCGCGCGCAGGCCGAACTTCGCCAGATCGTGGCGACGCTCGGGGGCCAGACCACCAATACCACCGATCTGGATTGCGATCGAGCTGAAGTTGGCGAAGCCGCACAGCGCATAGGTGGCGATCAGGCGTCCTTCGGCCGACAGGGTCATCCCCGGCACCTGGCCGTTCACGATCTCCGACAGCTTGGAGTACGCGACGAACTCGTTGATGACCACCTTCTGACCGATCAGCGACCCCACGGTGGTGGCATCGGCCCACGGGGTACCGATCACCCAGGCGATCGGGGCCAGCAGGTAGCCGAAGATGGTCGACAGGTCGGTCGGACGGCCGATCATCGCCTGCAGGCCGGAGATTTCGCCGAACCAGGTCAGCGGCGCATTGAGCAGGGCGATCAGGGCAATGAAGGCCAGCAGCATCGCGCCGATGTTCAGCGCCAGCTTCAGGCCGTCGCCGGCGCCGGCCGCCGCCGCATCGATGATGTTGCTGGAGGTCTTCTCCACTTCCATCTTGACGGTGCCGCGGGTCAGCGGGGTGCCGGTTTCCGGCACCAGCAGCTTGGCCACCACCAGGGTTGCCGGCGCGGCCATGATGCTCGCCGCCAGCAGGTGCTTGGCGTAGAAGGCCTGCTGCACCGGATCGTTGCCGCCGAGCATGCCCACGTACGCAGCCAGCACGCCACCGGCGATGTGCGCCATGCCGCCGATCATCATCGTGATCAGTTCGGACTGGGTCATCTTGGCGATGTAGGGGCGGACCGTCAGCGGCGCCTCGGTCTGGCCGATGAAGACGCTGGCGCAGACGCTGGTGGTTTCCGCACCGGACACGCGCATGATCTTGGTGATCGCCCAGGCCATGCCGCGCACGATCATCTGCATGATGTTGAGGTGGTACATCACGCCCATCAGCGCCGAGAAGAAGATGATGGTCGGCAGCACCTGGAAGGCGAAGATGAAGCCGAACTTGCTGGTGTCCATCAGGCTGCCGAAGATGAAACCGGAGCCTTCGTTGACGAAGCTCAGGATCTTCACGAAGCCCTTGCCCAGCGCATCGAATACATCGCGGCCGCCGGGCACCAGCAGCACCACCGCCGCAAAGGCGATCTGCAGCGCGATACCGGTGACCACCAGGCGCCAGTCGACGGCGCGCTTGTTGTTCGAGAACAACCAGGCGATGCCGATCAGCACCACCAACCCGAACAGGCCGAAGCCAATCCTGCCCAAACCTTCGACCATGTGACTTCCCTTGGGGCGCCGCGAAAAACGGGAAGCCTAGAGCAGCGGCAGGGGCGGAGCAAGGAAAAGCGGCGTGCGCGGGCCGATCGGCGCCGATCCGGCCAGCATCGACAAGGGTTTGCGGGCCCGCGCCGGCTACACTAGCGGGCATCGATCCGGCCCGGATGCGGGCCTGCAGCAGGAGAATCGCATGCTCTACCGCCGCCTGGGCTCCACCGGCCTGAAGCTCTCCGCCCTGTCCTTCGGGGCCTGGGTGACTTTCGGGGATCAGATCGCCCGCGACGAGGCCCGCAACCTGATCGCGGCCGCCTGGGACAACGGGATCAACTTCTTCGACAACGCCGAGGGCTATGCGCGCGGGCGGGCCGAGCAGGTGATGGGAGACGTGATCGCCGACCTGCGCCTGCCGCGTGACGGCTTCTGCGTGTCCAGCAAGGTCTTCTTCGGTGCCGTGGATGACCCGCGCCCGACCCAGCATGGCCTGTCGCGCAAACATGTGACCGATGCCTGCCATGCCGCGCTCAAGCGCCTGCGGGTTGACTATCTTGACCTTTATTACTGTCACCGCCCCGATCCGGACACCCCGATCGCCGAGACCGTGCAGGCGATGGACACCCTGATCCGGCAGGGCAAGGTCCTGTACTGGGGCACCTCGGAGTGGTCGGCGGCGCAGATCCAGGAAGCGGTGGATATCGCCCGCGCCGGCCATCTGCACGCCCCCTCGATGGAGCAGCCGCAGTACAACCTGCTGCACCGCGACCGGGTCGAACGCGAGTATGCCCCGCTGTACGCCGATGCCGGGCTGGGGACCACCATCTGGTCACCGCTGGCCTCGGGCCTGCTGACCGGCAAGTACAACGCCGGGGTGGACGCGCAGTCGCGGCTCGGTCAGGCCCAGACCGCCTGGCTGAAGGACCTGGTGCTCGGCGATCCGGCCGAACAGCGGCTGGAAAAGGTGCGCCGCTTTACCGCGCTGGCCGCCCAGCTCGGCCAGTCGCCGGCGCAGCTGGCCATCGCCTGGTGCCTGCGCAACCCCAATGTCTCCAGCGTGATCCTCGGCGCCAGCCGGGTGGGGCAGTTGCAGGAAAACCTGGGCGCGCTGCGGCTGTTCGACACGATGGACGAGACCGTCTGGCAGCAGGTGGACGCCGCTTTCGATTGATAAGATCAATCGAACTCACGGGTTCGATCATTAATGCCATCAATCAAAATGAGAATGGTTGTTGATTGTCAACTGAGAATCATTATCATTTGACTCGTCCCTCGCACGAGTCCAGACGATGATGAACACTCAAGCTGCTGTACTGCTGCGCCCCGAAACGCTCACCCTGCGCGACCGCCCGGTACGCGTGGTGCCGCCCGAAGAAGTGATCGACAGCGAAGCCCTGCTCAAGGGCCGCCGCGAAATCCTGATCCAGCACGGCGACCGCTTCTACCGTCTGCGTCATACCAGCAACGACAAGCTGATCCTGACCAAGTAATGCCGGCGCCGTCCACGCGGGCCCGCCCCTCCCCCCGGGCCCGCGCTGCTCCTGCTCTCTCCCCCTCGACACCTCGCCGGCGGCTCCGGTCGATGGCGTGGGTCGGGGGTCTCCTTCTGCACCCCGCCGCTTCCCGCCACCCCATGACGATCCGACCGACTGCCCTGAGCGCCGCCTTGTGGCTGGCGCTGCCGATGGCCGCGCATGCCGATGCCGACGCCGCCCCCTCTTCCGTCAACGACGCGCGCGAGTTCGATCGCGTGCAGGTCACCGCCACGCGCACCGAGCGCGCGCTGAGCGACGTGGCCGCCACCGTCGATGTCATCGACCGCGAGCAGCTGGACAACCACCTGGCGCAGAACATCAAGGATCTGGTCCGCTACGAGCCCGGCGTGTCGGTCACCAGCAGCCCGGCCCGCTTCGGACTGGGCGGCTTCCGGATCCGTGGCCTGGACGGCAACCGCGTGCTGATCCAGACCGATGGCATCGCCATGCCGAAGGCGTTCGACATCGGCAGCTTCGCCGACGCCAACCGCAACTTCACCGATCTGGAAACCCTCAAGCGGGTCGAGATCGTGCGCGGTCCGGCGAGCTCGCTGTATGGCTCCGACGCGCTGGGCGGCGTGGTCGCGTTCGTCACCAAGGACCCGGCCGACTACCTCAAGGACGGCAGGAACAGCTACGTCGGCCTGAAGTTCGGCTATGACGGCGACTGGCAGGGCCTGCTTGGCAGCGCCACCACCGCCTTCGGCGGCGACCACTGGAGCGGCATGGTCAACGTCAATCATCGCCAGGGCCAGGAAACCCAGAGCAACGGCGATGTCCGCAGCAACGACCGCACCCGCACCGCGGCCAACCCGCAGGACCGCGATGGCCGCAGCGTGCTGAGCAAGCTGGTGTATGCCCCCAGCGATACCCAGCGCTTCAAGCTCACGGTGGAAGGCAACGAAGACAGCGTGGACACCAACGTGCTGTCGGCGATCGACCACACCACCACCACCGGCATGAAGGCCCGCGACCACCAGACCCGTGCGCGCGTGTCGTTCCGCCACGAACTGGACGACGTCGGCATGGGCGTCGCCGACAGCCTGTCGTGGCAGGTGTACCGTCAGGACAGCGAGACCACCCAGCGCACCGATGAGAACCGCGCCAACCGCACCACGCGCCACCGCGAGTTCAACTTCGACCAGCGTGTGTACGGCCTGCAGGCGGTGTTCCACAAGGGCCTGGAAACCGGCGCGGTCGAGCATGCGCTGACCTACGGCTTCGATGGCGCCTGGACCGAAACCCGACAGAAGCGCGATGGCTATCAGGTCCTCGCCAACGGGGCGATCAGCACCACGATCCTGCCCGACGCCTTCCCGGTGCGTGATTTCCCGATCAGCAGGACCACCGAGCTGGGCCTGTACGCGCAGGATGAAATGCGTTTCGCCGACGGCCGCGTCTCGCTGGTGCCGGGCGTGCGCGTGGACCACTACGAGCTGCGCCCGGAGGTGGACGGCATCTTCGGTGCCGACAACCCCGGCATGGCCGTGTCCGGCCTGACCAAGACCAGCGTGTCGCCGAAGCTGGGCATGGTCTGGCGCTTCGCCGACCAGTGGTCGCTGTTCGCCGGCTATGCGCACGGCTTCCGCTCGCCGCCGTACAACGACGTCAACCTGGGCTTCACCAACGTGATGTTCGGTTACACCGCCATTCCCAATCCGGACCTCAAGCCGGAAACCAGCGATGGACTGGAGCTGGGTGTGCGTTTCATCGCCCCGGCCGCCTACGTGAGCCTGAGCGGGTACTACAACGACTACAAGGACTTCATCGAGTCCCAGCGCCAGGTCGGCATCAACGCCCAGGGCCTGATCGTGTTCCAGTCGCAGAACGTGGCCGATGCGGACATCTACGGGGCAGAGCTGAAGGCCGGCGTCGATTTCGGCGAGCTGAGCACGGCGCTGGCCGGCTGGTCGCTCAACGGGTCGGTGGCCTGGTCGCGTGGCCAGAACAAGACCGAAGATGTGCCGCTGGAATCCATCGACCCGCTGCGCGGCACGCTCGGCATCGCGTTCGACCGCGATACCTGGGGCGTGGAGCTGGCCGGTACCTTCGCCAGGCGCAAGGATCGCCTGCCGCCGGCGGTCGGTACTGTCGCGCCCTTCGCGCCGGCGGGGTATGGCGTGCTCGACCTGATGGCGCACTGGACCGTTGCGCCCGGTGCCAAGCTCAACGTGGGCGTGTTCAATCTGGGCGACCGCACCTACATCGACTACTCGGGTATCACCTCGACGCTGGCGACCAACAGTACAGTGATCGACCGTTTCACCAACCCCGGCCGCACCGTGTCGGCCAGTCTTGCCGTGAGCTGGTAGCCGCCATGAGCCGAGCCCTGTCCGCCTTCCGTCCCCTGGCCCACGCACTGCCCGCCAGGGCCTTGCCCACGCCGGGACAACTCGCGGCACTGGGCACGGTGCTGTGCCTGTACCGACCCGACAGCAGCGAACTGGGCGGCTGGAAGCGGGCGGTTTCCGCCCACGCCTGCCAAGGCATGGACAGTGAAGGCATCCGCGAAAGCCTGTGCTTCGTCGATGTCCGCGGCCGCTGCTGCTGGCGCCTGTATCTGCTGCCCGACAGCGACTATCTGGCCTGGGACCGGCTGGTGGGTGCCTTCCCGGCACGGCCGGAGCCGATCAGCGATGGCGGCGTGGCCGAGCGCCTGTGGCGCCGCCTGGCGGTCCGCCTTGGCGGCGAGCCGTGGCGCATGTGCGCGCTGCGCCTGCACGCGGCCGAGGAGGGCCTCGGCCTGGCGGCCAGCCTGGCCCCGCTGTCGTCGCTGGGTGCGGGTATCGCCCGCCACATCGCCGATGTCGAAGGCGCCGAAGGCGAGCTGTGGGTCGATGACTGCTGCTGCGCCACCGCCGCCCGCCACGGGCCGCGCGCCGATCCCGCCGATCCGCCGTTGATCCGGTTGTAATCCACCTTGCAAGCCACTCCAGAAGGGACCTCCAGATGAAATTCCAGACAGCCGGTGCGTGGCTGCTGCTTGCCGGCAGCGGTGTCGTCCACGCCCAGCCCTCCGACCTGCAGCGCGACCACGACAGCATCCTGGCGATGAAAGGCGAGTACATCGTCGATTTCGCCTTCGATGAGACCGTGCTGCTCAAGCCCGGCTACGAGCGCGCGCCGGCTGTGCGCAGCGGCGGCAATGAAGTGGTGATCGTGGTTGAGGACTCCCCCCGGCGCATCGTCCTGCAGCATCTGCTGGTGGACGGCAAGAGCGGCCACGTGACCAAGCACTGGCGCCAGGACTGGGTGTACGAAGCGCCGCACCGGTTCGAATTCAGCGCCGACCAGACCTGGCAGGTGCGCACGATTCCGACCGCGGTCAACGCCGGTGCATGGACGCAGTGTGTCTATGAAGTCAGCGATGCGCCGCGTTACTGCGGCACCGGCAGGTGGGCCTACGACAATGGCGTGGCGACCTGGACCAGCGACCTGAGCTGGCGCCCGCTGCCGCGTCGTGAGTACACCCGACGCAGCGACTACAACGCGCTGGCCGTGGTCAACCGCCACACGCTGACCCCGAACGGCTGGACCCACGAGCAGTTCAACACCAAGATCCTGCGCGGTGCCGATGGCAGCCAGCAGGAGATCGCGCGCGAGTTCGGTTTCAACGACTACAACCGGACCACCGACGTCGATTTCAAACCGGCCTACGACTACTGGACCGCCACCGCCGGCTACTGGGCCAGCGTGCGCCAGCGCTGGGACGGTTTCCTTGTGAAGGCACCGGGCGTGCACCTGAAGACCACGCTGGACGGCATGGCGATGATCATCCCGCTGTTCACCCAGGCCCAGGACATCCAGGACGGCAGGAAGGTCAAGGACGCCGAGATCGACAAGGTGTTCACCCAGTGGGTCGAAACGGCCCCGGCCGAGGCCGCCCGCTGAGTCGTGCGGGGCAGGGGCACGGGCTGCGCGCAAAGCCGACCGCAGCCCCCTCGTAGAGCCGGGCTCTGCCCGGCTGCTCTCCGTTCCGCGGCCGATACCCCCAAGCGCGCTGCGCGCGCAGCCGGCCAACGGTCGGCTTGCAGCCCCTCGTAGAGCCGAGCTCTGCTCGGCTGCTCTCCGTTCCGCGGCCGATAGTTACCCAGGCGCGCTGCGCGCGTAGCCGGCCAACGGTCGGCTTGCAGCCCCGTCGTAGAGCCGAGCTCTGCCCGGCTGCTCTCCGCTCCGCGGCCGATACCCCCAACCGCGCTGCGCGCGCAGCCGGGCAGAGCCCGGCTCTACGGTCTGGCGGCCGATATTTACCCAATAGCCGGCCAACGGTCGGCTTGCAGCCCCCCTCGTAGAGCCGAGCTCTGCTCGGCTGCTCTCCGTTCCGCGGCCGATAACCCCAAGGCGCGCTGCGCGCGCAGCCGGGCAGAGCCCGGCTCTACGGTCTGGCGGCCGATACCCCCAGGCGCGCTGCGCGCGCACCCGGCCAACGGTCGGCTTGCAGCCCCCTCGTAGAGCCGAGCTCTGCTCGGCTGCTCTCCGTTCCGCGGCCGATACCCCCAGGCGCGCTGCGCGCGCAGCCGGGCAGAGCCCGGCGCTACGGGGTGGCGGCCGAGACGGCCCGTCCTATTCCTTGAACATCAGCAGCGCGGCGATCACGATCAGGCAGAACGCCGCATAGTGGTTCCACTTCAACGGCTGCTCCAGGTACACCGCCGAGAACACCGCGAACACCACGAGTGTGATCACCTCCTGCATGCCCTTGAGCTGGGGGGCCGAATACACCGCGCTGCCCAGCCGGTTGCCCGGCACCTGCAGGCAGTACTCGAAGAACGCGATGCCCCAGCTGACCAGAATCACCGTCATCAGCGGCGCGCTTTTGTACTTGAGGTGCCCGTACCAGGCGAAGGTCATGAAGATGTTGCTGCCCAACAGCAGCAACACGGGGTACAGATAGGCGGTGAATGACGTGCCGGGCATCCGGGCGATCTCTGGGAACGGGGGCGCGCAGGATACCGGGCGCGGCGGCAGCAGTGTGTCAGCATGCGGCCGCCGCGCCGGTTGGCCGGTCAGGCCTCCCGCAACGCCAGCGCCGGTGGGGTGCGCAGGATGCGCCGCGTGCCCAGCCAGCCCGACGCCATGCTCAGCAGCACGCCCAGCGCGCCGCCCACCAGCAGCGGCCCCCACGGCGGGCTCAGCTGCAGCTCGAACACCTGGCGCGCCACCACACTGCCCAGCACCGCCGCCGTCGCGACCGCCAGCAGCGCCGACAGCAGCCCCAGCAGCCCGAACTCCACCAGCACCGCCCCACGCAGCTGGGAACGGGTCGCGCCCAGCGTGCGCAGCACGGCGCTGTCATAGCGGCGTTCGCCGGCCGTGGCCTGGAGCGCCGCCAGCAGCACCAGCAGCCCGGCCAGCAGGCTGAAGCCCATCACCAGCTGCACCGCCTGGGTCACCCGATCGACCACCTCGCGCACGCGCTCGAGAATGCCATCGATGTCCAGCAGCGAGATGTTGGGATGCTCCCGGGTCAGGCCCGCCAGCGCCGGCGCCTGCGCGCGCGGCAGATGGAACGCGGTGATCAGGTTGTACGGCGCATCGCCCACCGCGCCCTCGTTGAGCAGCAGGAAGAAATTGACCTGGAACGAATCCCAGTCGGCCTTGCGGATGCTGGTGATGGTGAACCGGCGTTCCTGTTCGCCCATCTGCAGCGTCACCGTATCGCCCAGTTTCATGTCATAGCGCTCGGCCCAGCCCTGCTCGATCGATGCCTCCGCCGCCGTGCTCCCGACGGCCCAGAAACGCCCCTCCAGCAGCTGGTTGGCTGGCGGGAAATCGCGCCGCCAGGAGAAGTTGACCGGGCGGTTGGCATCGTCGTCGTCGTTGCTGTTGTCCTCGCGCTGCTGCCGCTGCGGCGCGCGGTCGTTGACGGCCAGCAGGCGGCCGGTGCTGAACGGCTCGATGCCCGGCGCCATCACGCCCAGCTCCTGCAGGGTCGCCAGCACGGCCGCGCGTTGCCCGGGCTGGATGTTCATCAGGAAATAATTGGGCGTATCGCTGGGCAGGCGGTCGCGCCACTGTGCCAGCAGGCCCGGGCCCACCACCGACAGCAGCAGCAACGCGCACAGCGACAGCGACAGCCCCACCAACTGCATCACTGCCAGCCCGCGGCGCCGGGTCAGCGCCGCCACCCCGAGCTTCCAGCGCCCACGCAGGCGGCCCTGCAGGCCACGCAGCAGCCACAGCAGCAGCGCGCCCACGCCGCCCGCGAGCGCGGCCAGCGCCGCCAGTCCGCCAAGCACCCAGGCCGCCAGGCGCACATCACCGGTGGCCTGTACGGTCAGCGCCACCGTGGCGGCCAGCGCCGCCAGGTAGACCAGCAACGAGCTCGGGGGCAGTGCGGCGAAACTGCGGTTGAGCACGCGCATCGGCGGCACCCCGCGCAGCCGCAGCAGCGGCGGCAGGCCGAAGCCGAGCAGCAGCACCAGGCCGATGCCGGCACCGCTCAACGCGGGCGTCGCCTGCGGCAGGGGCAGGCGGTTGGGCACCAGCCCGCCCAGTGCCTGCACCAGCCCGGCCTGCGCGGCCAGCCCCAGACCGATGCCGGCCAGACAGGCCGGGATGGCCAGCATCACCAACTGCAGCGCCATCGCGGCCAGGATGTCGCGCTGGCGCGCGCCGAGGCAGCGCAGGATGGCCACCTGGTCGATCCGGCGCATCGCAAAGCGGTTGGCCGCCAGGGCCGTGGCCACGCCGGCCAGCAGCACCGCCAGCAGGGCGGCCAGCGACAGGAAGCGGCCCGCGAGGTCAAACGCGCCGCGGACGCCACGCTGGGTATCGGCGATGCCGACGATGCGGTAGCCCTTGGCCTGCGGCGCCAGCCATGCACGGAAGTCGGCGATCACCTCGGGCGGCCCGGCGAACATCATGCGGTAGGAGGCGCGGCTGCCGGGACCGAGCAGGCCGGCACGGTCGACATCGACACGGTTGACCAGCAGCGGCGGCGACAACTGCATCAGCTCGCCGGACGTGTCCGGCTCGGCCTGCAGCACGCGGGTGACGGTGAGGGTCCCGGCGCCGAACTCCAGCGCATCGCCGATTTTCAGCCCCAGTGCCTGCATCAGCCGAGGATCGGCGTAGGCCTCTCCCGGTGGCGGCGTGCCGGCAGTTTCGCTGGCGGCATCGTGCAGGGCACGTCCAACGCGCAGCTCGCCGCGCAGCGGATAGCCCGCGCTGACCGCCTTGATGTTGGCCATCTGGCTGTCGTCGCCGTGGAACAGCACGCTGGGGAAACTGACCATGCGGGTGCTCGCCAGCCCGCGCGTGCGCGCGGCGTCGGCAAACCGCGCCGGCACGTCCTCACGTGCGCTCAGCCCGAGGTCGCCCCCCAGCATCTCGGCGGCACTGCTGGTCAGGGCGAGCGTGACCCGGTTGACCAGGGTGCCGACTGCGGTCATGACCGCCACGCCGAGCACCAGCGCGGCGAACACGGTCAGCAGGTCACCGGCGAGAAACTCGCGGCGCAGCGCCCGCGCGGCATGACGGATGACATTCATGCCGGCGTGCCGACGGACGCGTCGACCAGACGGCCGCCATCCAGGCGGTAGATGCGCTCGCACCGCTGGGCCAGGCGCAGGTCGTGGGTGACCAGCACCAGCGTGGTGTCGCTGCTGGCGTTGAGCGCGAACAGCAGGTCGCTGATCTGCTGGCCGGTGGCCTGGTCCAGGCTGCCGGTGGGCTCGTCGGCGAACAGGATGCGCGGGCGTGCAACGAACGCGCGCGCCAGCGCCACACGCTGCTGCTCGCCACCGGAGAGCTGGCGCGGATAGTGGCGCGCACGGTGGCCGAGGCCGACCTGCTTGAGTACTTCGCGCACCCGCGCCGCATCCTCGCGCCCGGCCAGCTCCAGCGGCAGGGCGATGTTCTCTTCGGCGGTCAGCGCCGGCAACAGGTGGAAGCTCTGGAACACGAAGCCGACCTCGCGCGCGCGCAGCTGCGCGCGGGCTTCCTCGTCCAGCGTGTCCAGCGATTCCCCGGCCAGGGTGATGCGGCCACGGCTGGGCAGGTCCAGCCCGGCGAGCAGGCCGAGCAGGGTGGTCTTGCCGGAACCTGAAGCGCCGACGATCGCCACGCTCTCGCCTTCATGGACGGTCATGCCGATGTTGTCCAGTATGTGGACTTCACCCTCCGGGCCACGGGCGGATTTGCCGACATCGTGGGCGGAAATGGCGACGGGCGCGCTGCGGGGGGACAGGCTGTCGATGAGGATTCTCCAATGTACCGAGCGAAGTGGAAGCGGCATCAGGCCGGGTGGATCGTGGTGCTGGCAGCATTGCTGTGGTGGCCGCTGCTGGCGTGTGCCAAAGGTCCGGAACCCCGCCATGCGGTGCTGGTGGTCGGGGACAGCCTCAGTGCCGCCCACAATATCCCGGCGGCCTCGGGCTGGGTGAACCTGCTTCAGCAGCGGGTCAACCAACAGATCAAACCGCCGCCGGCGATCATCAATGCCAGCATCAGCGGTGAAACCTCCTCCGGAGCGCTGACCCGGCTGCCGGGCCTGCTGCAGAAGCACCGGCCCTCGGTGGTGGTGATCGAACTGGGCGGCAACGATGCCCTGCGCGGGCTGACCCCCGCCCAGCTGCGCGGCAATCTGGAGAAGATGATCCTGGCCAGCCAGGCGGCCGGGGCCAACGTGCTGCTGCTGGGCATCGACGTGCCGCCCAACTACGGCCCGGCCTACCGGCAGCGGCTCAAGCAGGTCTATGCCGATCTGGCGCGGCAGCACAAGGTGGCGCTGCTGCCGTTCCTGCTGGAGGGGGTGGCGCTGCAGCCCGGATCGATGCAGGCCGACGGTCTGCATCCCACCGCTGCCGCGCAACCCCGGGTGCTGGACAACGTCTGGCCCCTGCTGAGACCCCTGCTCTGATTGTGTCGTGACCGGCTTCACACGGCGTCCACTGCCCATGCGGCATGTTTCACAAAGCTGAAGAAAGAGGGACTCTCATGCGTCAGACAAAGGAAACCGCCGGCCTGGTGCTGGTGGTCGAAGACAACCGCAACATCTCCGAGATGATCGGTGAATACCTGGAAGGCCGCGGCTTCGAGGTCGACTACGCCCAGGACGGGCTGGACGGCTATCGCCTGGCAGCGGAAAACAGCTATGACGTGGTCGTGCTGGACCTGATGCTGCCGCGTCTGGACGGCATCGAAGTCTGCCGCCGGCTGCGCAACGACGCCCGCAAGTCCACCCCGGTGTTGATGCTCACCGCGCGCGACACGCTCGATGACAAGCTGACCGGTCTGGGCTTTGGCGCCGACGATTACCTGACCAAACCCTTCGCCATCCAGGAACTGGAAGCGCGGTTACGCGCCCTGATCCGCCGCGAGCGCCGGCAGGTGGGCTCGGAAGTGCTGAAGGTCGCCGACCTGGTGCTCGATCCGGTCAGCATGCGCGCCACGCGTGCGGGCACCGAGCTGCAGCTGTCGCCGATCGGCCTGCGTCTGCTCACGATCCTGATGCGCGAGTCGCCCCGGGTGGTGACGCGCCAGGAAATCGAGCGCGAGATCTGGGGCAACGGTCTGCCGGATTCGGACACCCTGCGCAGCCATCTGTACAACCTGCGCAAGATCATCGACAAGCCGTTCGATCGCCCGCTGCTGCACACGGTGCAGAGTGCGGGCTACCGGATCGCCGATATCGCCCAGCCGATGAGCTGAGCGCATCGCGTGACGACAGTATGACCGAGTGGGCCCTGCGGGGCCCTGGGACCCTCGACGACCTGGCACCTTCCCGGTCGTCCGGGTTCCTTGCACGATGGAATCACGGCGCGCTTTCCTATAATCGCGGCGAACCGCCCTGGACCCCGTAATGCCGCACGGTCTGCCGCGCAAGATACGTATCGTCTTCATCCTCCAAGCCGTGCTGGCCAGTCTGGGCATCCTGCTGGGCGCATGGCTGGTGTCGCTGGTCATCAAGCACAGCCTGGTCAGCAGCGCGTTGCGCGAGGAAGCCGCCTATTTCTGGCAGCTCCACGACGCCTCGCCGGCGCAACCGCCGCCGAACACCCAGAACATCCGCGGTTATCTGCTGGAGGCGGGGCAGTCCAGCCTGAGCCTGCCGGCCAACCTGCGCACGCTGGGGCCGGGGTTCCACGAGCTGAAGGACGACGACCAGCTGGTCCTGGTCGATGCCCGCGAGGAGGGCCAGCTGTACCTGGTGTTCCTGCGCTCGCGCGCGGAAATGCTGGCCTTCTGGTTCGGCATCGTGCCGGTGCTGCTGACCCTGCTGGCGGTGTACGGCGCGTCCTGGATCACCTACCGGGCCTCCAAACGGCTGGTGTCGCCAGTGAACTGGCTGGCGCGGCGGGTCTCGCGCTGGGACCCCGGGCATCCGGAAGCGGCGGACCTGGCGGCGGACAAGCTGCCGGCGGACATGCAGGGTGAAACCCGGCAGCTCGCGGCCGCGCTGCATTCGCTGGCCACGCGGGTCAGTGCGCATGTGGCGCGCGAGCGCAACTTCACCCGCGATGCCAGTCACGAGCTGCGCACGCCGCTGACCGTGATCCGCGTCGCCAGCGACATGGCCCTGGGCGATGCGGAGATGACTCCGCGCCTGCGTCGCGGCCTGCAGCGCATCCAGCGCGCCGGGCGGGACATGGAGGCGGTGATCGACGCGTTCCTGATCCTTGCGCGCGAGGCGGACGTGGAGCCGCAGGTCGAACTGTTCGATGTCAACGACATCGTGCGTTACGAGGTCGACAACGCACGCGAGCTGCTGGCCGGCCGGCCCGTGGAGATCCACATGCACAGCGGAGGCCCGGTGCACCTGCACGCGCCGCCGCGGGTGCTGCAGGTGGTGGTCAGCAATCTGCTGCGCAATGCCTGCAGCTACACCGACGAAGGCAGCATCGAGGTGGACGTCGAGCAGGACCGGGTGGTGGTGCGCGACACCGGCATCGGCATGTCGGCCGACGCCCTGGCCCGCGCCTTCGAGCCGTTCTACCGGGCCGACCCGACCCGCCCGCAGGGCACGGGGCTGGGCCTGTCGATCGTGCGCCGCCTGTGCGACCGGTTCGGCTGGAAGATCACCCTGACCAGCGAACCCGGCGTCGGCACCCAGGCGACGATCGTCTACCGCTGACCTGCGGCAACGCCGGGCGCTGCCGTCATTCGCAGCGCACCTTGGGCGCCAATGCCTCGCGCCAGATCGCATAGCCGTCCGGGGTCATGTGCAGCATGTCCTCCCGGAACAGCGACGCGCGTGGCTGGCCGTCGGCACCCAGCATTGGCGTGTAGATGTCGGTGTAGCCGGTGTTGGGCATCCGGGCCAGCGCCTGCCGGATCAGCCCGTTGGCTTCGACCACCGCCGGCAGCAGCTGCGCGCGCGACGGGCTGGGCTTGATCGAGATCACTTCCACGGTCGTCTTCGGCAGGTCGCGGTGCACGCGCTGCACGAACGCCACTACGTCGTCGCGCACCTGCGCCGGGCTGCGGCCGCTGTTGAGATCGTTGTCACCGGCGTAGAAGAACACCTTGCACGGCGCGTACGGAATCACGATCCGGTCGGCGTACCAGGTGCTGTCGCGCACTTCCGACCCGCCGAAGCCGCGGTTGAACACCTTCTGGCCCGGGAAATCGGCGGCCAGGGTGTCCCACATGCGGATCGAGGAGCTGCCGATGAACTCGATTCCGCCGCGCGGTGGCGGCGCCGCCTTGTCGGCGGCGGCGAACTGGTCCATGTCCCCGGCCCAGGCCACGTTGGAGACCTGGGCCGGCACCTGCGGCGCGGCCGGCGGGACGGGGCTGCGGGCCAGCGCCGGCAGGGCGCAGGCCAGCGCCAGGGCGAGCAGCAGGGGGCGGCGGTACGTCATCGCAATCTCCATTCAGGCAAGGCATTCATCATAGAAGCTCCGCCCGGTTTCCGCCGTGCCCCATCGGGCCATTCCGGGCCTGCGTCCGTGCCGGCAACGGGCTTGTGGCAAAATGACGGATTGACCGCCCATTCAGCGATGCCCATGACTGCCAGCCGTGCGCTGTTACCTCTGTTCCGGCCCACCCCGCGCAGTGGAGTCCGTTGCCGTGGCTGACGAAATGGGGCACATGCCCCGCGGCCCGCGACGCATCTTCAAGGCGGCGGTGTGGTCCTGGCAGGGGCTGCGGGCAGCCTGGCTGCACGAGTCCTCGTTCCGCCTGGAGGTCTACCTGCTGGTGGTGCTCGCACCTCTGGCGCTCTGGCTGGGCCAGACCCCGGTCGAGCGTGCGCTGATGATCGGCTCGATGCTGCTGGTGCTGGCAATGGAGCTGGCCAACTCGGCCATCGAAGCGGTGATCGAACGTTACGGCAGCGAGTTCCATGAGCTGGCCGGGCGCGCCAAGGACATGGGGTCGGCCGCGGTCTTCGTGCTGATGATGAATGTCCTGGTGTGCTGGGGCCTGATCCTGGTACCGCACTTTTTCTGACGCGTCTGCGGCGCGTCATCCCCCCTGTAAGGATGGAAGTCCATGTTCCTTGAGTTGCTGTCCGACCCCAATGTCTGGTTGACCCTGCTGACCCTGAGCGCGCTGGAAATCGTGCTCGGCATCGACAACCTGGTGTTCATCTCGATCGCCGTGAGCAAGCTGCCGGAAGCGCGCCGCCCGTTCGCGCGCAAGCTCGGCATCGCGGTGGCCTGCATCACCCGCATTCTGCTGCTGGTCTCGCTGGCCTACCTGGCACACATGCAGGCCAACCTGTTCACCGTGGCCGGCATGGGCATCTCCATCCGTGACCTGGTCCTGATCGTGGGCGGCCTGTTCCTGATCATCAAGGGCGGCATGGAAATCCGCGAGCTGATCACCGGCGGTGAAGACGAAGATCCCACCACGACCAAGGCCTCGGCCGTGTTCGGCCTGGTGATCGCCCAGATCGCCATCATCGACATCGTGTTCTCGCTGGATTCGGTCATCACCGCCGTCGGCATCGCCGAGCACGTGCCGGTGATGGTCGCCGCGATCCTGCTTTCGGTCGCCGTGATGCTGCTGGCCGCCAACCCGCTGGGCCGCTTCATCGATGCCAACCCGACCGTGAAGATGCTGGCCCT
>NZ_JBMWDP010000030.1:0-53484 GCF_049545505.1 Stenotrophomonas sp. NPDC077421
AGGATGAACAGCAGGTCCAGTGCCTTGACCACGTCCGGGTTCAGGTCGTACTGGCCGTCGGCGGACTCGAAGGTCTGCTTCAGGAAGCGGCTGACGTAATCCAGCGAGGTGTCCGGCGTGTTGGCCGGCAGGCCCTTGCCGTGGCGGTAGATCAGCGCGGACAGCGTCGGCACCTTGGCGATCAGGCGCACGGCGGCCTGGCGGCGCTGTGCCGCGTCGGACAGGTCCAGCGACGCGTGGTAGATGCCCGACAGCTGCGCGATCGCGGCCGCCAGGATGGCCATCGGGTGGGCATCCTTGGCGAAGCTGGCGATCAGCGTGTTGATCGACGCATCGACGTTGGCCTCGGCGGCCAGCTCATCGGTGAAGGCCTTCAGCTGCGCGGCGTCCGGACGCTCGCCGTTGATCAGCAGGTAGACCACTTCGACGTAGCTGGACTTTTCCGAGAGCTGCTCGATGGGGTAGCCGCGATACAGCAGCACGCCCTTGTCGCCGTCAATGTAAGTAATGGCGGACTTGCAGCTGGCGGTGGCGGTGTAGCCGGAGTCGTAGGTGAAGAGACCGGTTTCCTTGGTCAGCTTGGAGATATCGACGCAATCGTTGCCAAGCGTGGGTTTGATGACCGGCAGAACAACCGACGTATCGCCGGCGTTGAGCGTGACCTGATCAAGATCGGACACTGTGTGCGCTCCTCAGGGGAAGGCGCCCACCCAAGCGCATGGGGCAGGCACGTGAAGGAAGTCCACAGCCTCTGCTGTGGATCACGTCATTATCGCACAGCACCATTTGCCACGCCCTAGGACGGAAGTCGTAGACGCAGGGCGTGCGCGCCCCGCTCCAGCAGGCATTCGCGGCTGCCGGGCCGACCGGCATGGACACTGCGTTGCTGCTGCGGCAACAATTTATGAACTGCCGTTCATTCGCCAGCAGGGTTCAAACAGGCAAAAAAAAACAACGGCCGCCTGGCGACCGTTGTTTTCATGCAGCAGCGTGGACCGCTTATTCGGCAGCAGCAGCCGGAGCCGGCTTGCCGAAACGCTTCTGGAACTTGTCGATACGGCCGCTGGTGTCGATCACCTTGTGCTTGCCCGTGTAGAACGGGTGCGAAGCGGACGAGATTTCGATCTTGACGAGCGGGTACTCCTTGCCGTCTTCCCACTGCACGGTTTCTTTCGTCGCCATGGTGGAGCGGGTCAGGATCTTGAAATCAGAGGTAACGTCCTGAAAAACGACGTCACGGTAGTTCGGATGGATATCGGCCTTCATGGACACACCGTAGAGAATATGAAAAACGTAAGCGCGGCATTATAGTCCCGGCGCCCTTCCAGGGCAAGCCGGGACCTCCGCTACATGAACAGGCCTGCCGTGGCGGCCTTACCGGACCCCGAGGGCGGCCCGGACCTGGGCTTCAAAGCGCCCCTGGTCGTAGGCCATCAGCAGCTGGGTATTGTCCGGCTGCCCCGTCTGGCGGTTCCAGTCGACAATGGTAGCACCCCGGCTGTGGACACCGGCCAGTTCCACGTTCAACGGACGCGATTCAACCCGGATCGCCCCCTCCGGCTGCAGCGCCCAGGCCATCGCCAGGGCGTCGGCCGCAAACCAGCGCTCGCCGCGGCTGTCTTCGGACCACAGGCGGGTCTGGCGCGAGATCAGTTCGTAGAAGCGCGCCTTGTCGCTGTCGGCGGCCAGCCATTGCTCGACGTCCTTGTGCAGCAGGCCGTGGGCCACGGTGGCTTCCCAGTCCGCCACTTCGATCTGCGGGAAGCCGGTGAACACCACGTGCGCCGCTTCCGGATCGAAGGCGATGTTGAACTCGGCAGCCGGGGTGATGTTGCCGTGGCAGGTCACCGCCCCGCCCATCACCAGGAAGCGCTTCACGCGCTGCGGCAAGGTGGGGTCGAGCTTCAGCGCCAGCGCCACGTTGGTCAGCGGGCCCAGCGCGACCAGGAACAGCTCACCGGCGTACTGGTGCGACAGACGCAGGATCGCCAGCGCGGCATGCTCGGCCTCGGCGGTGCGGGCAGCGGGCGGAAGGTTGACGTCGCCGAAGCCATCGGCGCCATGCACGTGGGCGGCATCCACCGAGGGGTGCAGCAGCGGGTCGGCGCAACCGGCGAACACCGGCACATCGTCGCGGCCAGCCACTTCGCACAGTTTCAGGGCGTTGCGGACCGTGTGGTCCAGGCCGACATTGCCGGCGGCGATGGTCAGGCCAACGATCGCGTGGCGTTCATCGGCGAAGGCCATCAACAGGGCCAGGGCGTCGTCGACACCCGGATCGGTGTCGATCAGCAGCGGAATCTTCTTGGTCATCTTTGCCGTCTTGATAATCGGCAAGGGACTTTCGCACCCTGTCATGACAAATACAAGGCGGGGGCTGACGCCCTGTCAGGCCGCCGCGTAGCGCACCGCCGAGCCGATCCAGCGCCGCACCACGGTGTCGGCCACCGCAGGCGCTTCGGCGAGCAGGCGCTCGGCCAGTGCGTGCACGCCGGGCAGCAGGTCGGCGTCTCGCGCCAGGTCGGCCATGCGGAACGCGGCCAGACCGGTCTGCCGGGTGCCGAGCAGTTCACCGGGGCCGCGCAGCTCCAGGTCCTTCTCGGCGATCAGGAAGCCATCGTTGGTCTGGCGCATGGTCTCCAGCCGCGCACGCGCCATGTTCGACAGCGGCGCCTGGTACAGCAGCACGCAACGCGACACCGCCGATCCGCGCCCGACCCGCCCGCGCAGCTGGTGCAGCTGCGCCAGGCCGAGCCGCTCGGCGTTTTCGATGATCATCAACGATGCATTGGGAACGTCCACGCCGACCTCGATGACCGTGGTGGCCACCAGCAAGTCGATCTCACCGGCCTTGAACGCAACCATCGTGGCCAGTTTTTCGCTGGCCTTCAGCCGCCCGTGCACCAGCCCCACGCGCACGCCCGGCAGCAGCGCCTGCAGCGATTCGAACGTGGCCTGTGCAGGCGTGGCATCGAGCTCCTCGCTCTCTTCGATCAGCGTGCACACCCAGTACACCTGCTGCCCTTCGGCACAGGCCACCGCGATGCGCTGGATCAGGTCCGGGCGCCGGTCGTTGTTGAGCGCGACGGTCTGCACCGGCGTTCGCCCCGGCGGCAGCTCGTCGATCGCCGAGACATCCAGGTCCGCGTACTCGGACATCGCCAGCGTCCGCGGAATCGGCGTGGCGGTCATCACCAGCTGATGCGGCACGCTGCGCCCGTCGGCGCCCTTGTCGCGCAGTGCCAGCCGCTGATGCACGCCGAAGCGGTGCTGCTCGTCGACGATGGCCAGCGCCAGATCCTTGAACACCACGCTGTCCTGCATCAGCGCATGGGTGCCGACCACGACCTGCGCCTCGCCCGAGGCCACTTCGGCCAGCACCTTGGCGCGCGCCTTGCCCGTGACCTTGCCGGCCAGCCAGGCCGTGCGCACGCCCAGGGGGTCGAGCCAGCCGCGCAGGTTGTTCAGATGCTGCTCGGCGAGCAGTTCGGTCGGCGCAGCCAGCGCCACCTGCTTGCCCCGCTCCACCGCCAGCATCGCCGCCATCGCCGCGACCACGGTCTTGCCCGAGCCGACGTCGCCCTGCACCAGCCGCAGCATCGGATGCGCCTTGGCCAGGTCCTTGCGGATCTGCTCGTACACGCGCTGCTGCGCACCGGTCAGCCGGAACGGCAGGCTCTCGCGCAGCCGCTCGACCAGGGCACCCTGTCCGCGCAGCGAGGGGGCGTGGTGCGCCTGCAGCGCCATGCGCTGGCGGCGCAGACTGAGGTGGTGCGCCAGCAGTTCCTCGATGGCCAGTCGACGTTGCGCCGGGTGGCGGCCGGCGGCCAACGCAGCCAGGTCCGCATCCGGCGGGGGACGGTGCACGGTCAGCAGCGCGGCGCGCAGTGACGGCAGCCCCAGCCCGGACAACCAGTCGGGCGGGAGCAGTTCCAGCGCGGCCTCGTCGGGCAGGCGATCCAGTGCCAGCCCGATGAACCGGCGCATCGTGGCCGGCCCGACGCCCTCGACGGCCGGATAGACCGGGTCGAGGCGGTCACCCAGTTCGTCATCCTCGTGGCTGCCCAGCACGCGGTAACTGGGATGCACGATCTCCAGGCCAAGCTGGCCCGGTTTGGCCGTGCCATAGCAGCGCACCCGCGCGCCCACCGCGAACTGCGCCACCTGCTGGGCGCGGAAGTGGAAAAAGCGCAGCAGCAGCGTGCCGTACGAGTCGTCCTCGATGGCCACCTTCAGCATCGGTCGCCCGCGGAACCCGCGCTCCACCGCGCTGACCCGGCCCTCCACCTGCGCGGCCATGCCGGGCTGGAGCTGGGCGATGGTGGTCAGCCGGGTGCGGTCTTCATAGCGCAGCGGCAGATGCAGCCACAGGTCCTGCAGCGAGGACAGGCCGCGCGCCGCCAGCTTGGCGGCCACGGCCGGGCCGACACCGGCCAGCATCGCCAGAGAGGCGTCGCCGGAAGGCGTCAGGGCCGGGGTGACCGCCGACTTGCGTGCCACGTGGGGGTCAGTCGATGACCATCACCGCGTCGACCTCGAAGTTGGCGCCCTTCGGCAGGCCGGACACTTCGATGGTGGAACGGGCCGGGAACGGGGCCTTGAAGTAGTCCTGCATCACCGCATTGACCTTGGCGAACTCGGCCAGATCGGTCAGGTACAGGCCCAGGCGGACCACCTTGTCCAGCGAGCCGCCGGCTTCTTCGGCCACGGCCTTGAGGTTGTCGAAGGCGCGGCGCGCCTGTGCTTCGATGTCGCCCGCGCCGACGATGTCGCCGGTGGCCGGGTCCAGCGGAATCTGGCCGGAGAAGTACACGGTGTTGCCGGCGCGCACGGCCTGCGAGTACGGGCCGATGGCGGCAGGCGCCTTTTCGGTGTTGATGATCTGGCGGGACATGGTCGCTCCGGTACTTGGAAAAACAGAGCGGTGATTGTAGCAACCCGGTAGCGCCGGGCCATGCCCGGCGACGTTTGGTTCATGCCGCGCTGCACGCTCGCCGGGCATGGCCCGGCGCTACCGGTGCACCATCCACTCATGGCCTCCGGGCCGGGCGCATCCGTAGACTGGCTGCTGATTCCTGTGGGACCAAGCCATGGCAAACGTCTTCGACTCCCCCTTCAAGGGCAAGCTGCTGACCGAAATGGTCACCAACCCCAACATCCTCGTCGGCCGCTACAGCTACTACTCCGGCTATTACCACGGGCACGGCTTCGACGACTGCGCGCGCTACCTGCTGCCTGATCGCGACGACGTGGACAAGCTGATCATCGGCAGCTTCTGCTCGATCGGAAGTGGCGTCAGCTTCATCATGGCTGGCAACCAAGGCCACCGGCACGATTGGGCATCGACGTTTCCGTTCTTCTACATGCAGGAAGAGTCGGCCTTTGCCGCGGCCAATGACGCCTTCAGGCCGGCCGGTGACACCGTGATCGGCAACGATGTGTGGATCGGCGCCGAGGCGATGATCCTGCCGGGACTGCGCATTGGCGATGGTGCCGTGATCGGTAGCCGGGCACTGGTGACCCGCGACGTAGCGCCCTACGCCATCGTGGGTGGCAACCCGGCCAAGGTGCTGCGCAGCCGGTTCGAAGCGGAGGACATCGCGCGGTTGCTGGAAATGGCGTGGTGGGAGTGGCCGCTGGCGCAGATCAAGGCGGCGATGCCGTTGCTGACCGCTGGGGATATCGGCGCGCTGCATGCCTACTGGCGCAAACACGTCGCGTGATGTTGCGGGGGTCAGAGCCCTCTCCGTTGGAGAGGCATCCGACCCCGGGTTCGCGTTACTGGCGGCGCACCGACTGCACGACCGACAGGCGGCGCAGGCGCCGCATCACTTCGGCCAGATGGTTGCGGTCGCGCACCTGCACGTTGAAGCACAGCACGGCCGCGTTGAAGTCGCGGTCCAGGTAGTCCACCCGCTCGATGTTGGAATGGCTCTGGGCGATCGCGGCGGCCAGCTGCGCCAGCACGCCGGTCCCGTTCTCGACCTCGACCACCAGCGAGGTGTCGTAGTCGCCGGACACCGTGGTGTCCCAGCCGATCGGCACCCAGCGTTCGGGCGACTTGCGCAGCTCGGCCAGGTTCGGACAGTCCATGCGGTGCACCACGATGCCCTTGCCGGCGGTGTGGTAGCCCATGATGTCGTCGCCCGGGATCGGCTGGCAGCAGTTGGCGAAGGTGACCACACCGCGCTCGCTGCCGTTGATCAGGATCTTCTCCTGCGAATGCCGGGAATGCGCGCCGCCGCGCAGCTCGGCATAGGCCATCAGCGCCTGCGCGGCCTGGTTGGGCATCCAGTTGCCCAGCGCCACTTCGGCCAGCAATGCCTCCAGGCGCGGATAGCGGTGCTCGGCCAGGAAGGCATCGAGGCGGCCCTTGGGCAGCCGCTCCAGCGAGCTGTCCATCGCCTCCAGCGCGCGGTCCAGCATGCGATGGCCCAGCTGCACGGCGTCTTCGTGTTCGAGCTGTTTGAGCTGGTGGCGGATCGCGGTACGTGCCTTGGAACTGACCACGAACTCCAGCCACTGCGGCTTGGGCGTGGCCGAACGTGCGGTGATCACCTCCACGGTCTGGCCGCTGACCAGCTTGGTGCGCAGGGGAACCAGCTTCTTGTCCACGCGCGAGGCCACCGCCATGTTGCCCACGTCGGTGTGCACGGCATAGGCGAAATCGAGGGCGGTGGAGTTGCGCGGCAAGGCCAGGATCTTGCCCTTCGGGGTGAACAGGTACACCTCGTCCGGGAACAGGTCCACCTTCACGTTGTCGAGGAACTCCAGCGAGGAGCCGGCGGCGCGCTGCGAATCGATCAGCTCCACGATCCATGCATGCGCACGGCTCTGCGCGCTGTTGGGCGAGTCACCGCCGAACTTGTAGGTCCAGTGCGCGGCCACGCCGCGCTCGGCGATCAGATCCATTTCCTCGGTGCGGATCTGCACCTCGATCGGCGAACCATACGGCCCGAACAGCACCGTATGCAGCGACTGATAGCCGTTGGCCTTGGGGATCGCGATGAAGTCGCGGAAGCGCCCGTCCAGCGGTTTGAAGGTGGCGTGCACCGCGCCCAGCGCGTGATAGCACTGCGGCACGCCGCGCACCACCAGGCGGAAGCCGAACACGTCCATCACCTGGTCGAAGGATTTGTTCTCGTCGCGCATCTTGTTGTAGATGCTCCACGGGGTCTTGATGCGGCTGACCAGGCGGTGCTCCAGCCCTTCCTTGGCCAGGCGCTGGCTCAGCTGCACTTCCACCTGCGCCATCGCCTCGCGGCGGACCACCGGCTGGCTGCGGATGTGCTTTTCCAGGATGGCATGGCGCCACGGATACAGCGCCTTGAAACCCAGGTTCTGCAGCTCGCTCTTGACCAGGCTCATGCCCAGGCGCTGTGCGATCGGGGCGTAGATCTCCAGTGTCTCGCGCGCGATGCGGCCACGCGCTTCGCGGCTCTGCGCGCCCAGTGTGCGCATGTTGTGCAGGCGGTCGGCCAGCTTGATCATGATCACGCGCAGGTCGCGCGACATCGCCAGCAGCATCTTGCGGAAGCTCTCGGCGGCCGCTTCCTGGCGGTCGCGGAACTTCAGCTTGTCCAGCTTGGTGACACCATCCACCAGTTCGGCCACGGCCTCGCCGAATTCGGCGGCCAGTTCCTCGCGGGTCAGCGGGGTGTCTTCGATGGTGTCATGCAGGATCGCGGCGATCAGCGCTTCCACGTCCAGGCCCAGCTCGGCCAGCACCTGCGCCACCGCCACCGGATGGGTGATGTAGGGCTCACCGGATTTACGGGTCTGGCCGGCGTGCGCCGAGGCCCCCACTTCCCAGGCGCGGCGCAGCAACGGCAACTGCTCCGGCGGCAGGTAGTGCGCCGCGCGTTCGAGCTGGAGGACATAGTCGGGTACGGCCGCGCCGGGGGGCGAGGCGACCTTGGCAGTGGGGCCTGGATTCATGGTCAGAAGACTATTCCAGCCACGTGATAACGGCAAATTATTGCGTCATGGCCGAACCCTGCCCCTCACATGCAGACAGCCCGCCAAGGGCGGGCTGTCTGGGGCAACAACGATGCATCGCGCGGGCGATCAGTCGTCGTTCTTGGACATGTCTTCGTCGGCAACGACTTCGGCAGCAGCCCATTCCAGTGCTTCACGCTCGGCACGCTCGCGCTCGGCCTTCTCGACTTCGTCGATCAGGGCGTTGTCGATCTTGCGGGCGGCAATCTCGCGCAGCGCCAGCACGGTCGGCTTGTCGTCGGTTTCGCTGTTGTCCAGGGTGGCCTGGACGCCATTGGCCAGCTGACGGGCGCGCTTGGACGCCATCATGACCAGCTCGAAACGGTTGTTCACGACTTCCAGACAATCTTCTACGGTGATGCGGGCCATGCGGGCTCCCGGCAGCCGGCGAGGGCTGCTCAATCGAATGAGGGAAAGGGGACGGATTGTACCGGCGGGGGCTGGACAAAATCAAGCCAACCCGCTACCCGCCCCTTGTGAATCAGTCAGTTGTGGCCGCATCCTGGGTCAGGAGGGCCTGAATCAGGCCCGCATGGCGGACCTTCTGGGCCTCCCGCCGCAGCCGGCTGGCGGTGAAGATGGCACACAGCTCGTCCACGGCGGTCTCGAACACCTCGTTGACGATCACGTAGTCGAAGTCATTGAAATGCAGCATTTCCTCGCGTGCGGCCGCCAGGCGCTGGGCGATCACCGCCTCGCTGTCCTGCCCACGCTTGCGCATGCGGTCTTCCAGGGCCTGCCGGGACGGCGGCAGGATGAATACCGTGACCGTACCGGGCACCAGCTGGCGCACCTGCTGGGCGCCCTGCCAGTCGATCTCCAGCAGCACGTCCTGGCCGGCGGCCAGCTGCGGTTCCACCGACTGCCGGGCAGTGCCCTTCCAGTCGCCGTGCACCCAGGCATGTTCGAAGAAATCGCCGGCGGCGATCATGCGCTCGAACTCCGCGGCACTGACAAAGTGGTAGTGCTCGCCGTTGATCTCGCCGGGGCGGGTCGCACGCGAGGTGAACGAGATCGACAGGGCGATCTGCGGGTCGCGCGCCAGGGTGGCATTGACGATGCTGCTCTTGCCGGCCCCGGAGGGCGCGGCCACGATGTACAGGGTGCCGCGTGCGGGCTCGGCGGTCGGCATGGGCTGGCTGCTCATTCGATGTTCTGCACCTGTTCGCGGATCTGGTCGATCAGCACCTTCAGTTCGACAGCCGCGTTGGACGTGCGGCTGTCCACGGACTTGGAGCCCAGCGTATTGGCTTCGCGGTTGAACTCCTGCAGCAGGAAGTCCAGGCGGCGGCCGACCGGCTCGCGCTGCGTCAGCACGCGGCGGATCTCCACGATATGGCTGCCGAGGCGGTCCAGCTCCTCGTCCACGTCCAGCTTCTGCAGCCACAGCACCAGTTCCTGCTCGGCGCGACCGGGATCGACCGGATGCGGCAGATCGGCCAGGCGGGCCGACAGCTTGGCGCGCTGGCCCTCGCGGATCAGCGGAATCAGCGTGGTGACCTCGGCGGCGATGCGCTCCACGCCGTCCACGCGCTCCTGGATGGCCGTGGCCAGCTTGTCGCCTTCACGCTCACGCGCGGCCACGAAGCCGTCCAGCGCGGTATCCAGCAGCGCCAGCGCCTCGGCCTGCAGGGCCGCGGCATCGACCGCTTCGCCCTGCATCACGCCCGGCACCTGCAGCAGTTCGGTGAAGCTGACCTGCAGGCTGGGGAACCCGGGCGCCAGGCGCCGGGACAGCTCGCCCAGTTGGGCCAGCAGCGCGTCGTTGACCACCAGCGCACCGGTGACCTCCGGGGCACGCAGGCGCACCACCAGGTCGATCTTGCCGCGGCTGCAACGGGAAGCGACGCGCTCGCGCAGCTGCGGTTCCAACGCACGCAGTTCTTCAGGCAGGCGCACGCCCACCTCCAGGAACCGGTGGTTGACCGAGCGCAGCTCACAGGCCAGCGTGCCCCAGCGGGTGGCGCGCTCGCCGCCGGCATAGGCGGTCATGCTTCGAATCATGCGGGTTTCCGGTGCTCTCAAAGTGCAAATGGTACCCTAGCGGTCTTCTCACGGCCTCCTCGCCCGCCGGTCTCCGGCCCGGGCGCGGTTCCGCATCCCCCGTCCTACCCGGAAGCCAAGCATGTCCGATCCCCGTCCCAGTGGCCGCCAGGCCGACCAGCTGCGCGAAGTGCGCATCGAGCGCGCCTTCACCCGCCATGCCGAAGGCTCGGTGCTGGTCAGCTTCGGTGAGACCCGCGTGCTGTGCACCGCCAGCGTGGAAAACCGCGTGCCGGGTTTCCTGCGCGGCAAGGGCGAGGGCTGGGTGACGGCCGAGTACGGCATGCTGCCGCGTTCGACCCACACCCGTAACGACCGCGAAGCCGCCCGTGGCAAGCAGGGCGGCCGCACGCTGGAGATCCAGCGCCTGATCGGCCGCACCCTGCGTGCCTGCATCGACCGCGGCGCGCTCGGCGAACGCACCATCACCCTGGACTGCGACGTGCTGCAGGCCGACGGCGGCACCCGTACCGCGGCCATCACCGGCGCCTACGTGGCCCTGGTGGACGCGGTGAACTTCCTGCTCAAGCGCGGCGACATCAAGCGCAACCCGATCGTCGGCGCGGTCGCGGCGGTCTCCGTCGGCGTCTACCGCGGCACCCCGGTGCTGGACCTGGACTACGCCGAGGACAGTGACTGCGATACCGACATGAACGTGGTGATGAACGACGGTGGCGGCTTCATCGAGCTGCAGGGCACCGCCGAAGGCCATGCCTTCCGCCGCGACGAACTGGACGCGCTGCTGGCACTGGCCGAGACGGGCATCCACGCGCTGTTCGCGGCACAGCAGGCCGCCCTGGCATCGGCATGAACCGGCGCATCGCCCTGACCACGCTGGTGGTGGCCGATTACGATGAGGCCATTGCCTGGTACACCGGCAAGCTCGGCTTCACCCTGATCGACGACATCGACCAGGGCGACAAGCGCTGGGTGGTGGTCGGCCCGACCGACGGCAGCGCCGCCGCCCTGCTGCTGGCCCGCGCCAGCAATGACGAGCAGCGCGCACGCATCGGCAACCAGACCGGGGGCCGCGTCGGTTTCTTCCTGAACACCGATGACTTCCACCGCGATCATGCCGCCATGACCGCGCAGGGCGTGGTGTTCCTCGAACCCCCGCGCGAAGAGGCCTACGCCACCGTCGCGGTGTTCGCCGACCTGTACGGCAACACCTGGGACCTGCTGGAGCCGAAATGAAGACACTGGTACTGGCCAGCGGCAACGCCGGCAAGCTGAAGGAACTGCAGGCCATGCTCGGCGACCTGCCGCTGCAGATCGTGGCGCAGGGCGAGCTGGGCGTGGAGGATGTGCCCGAAACCGGCCTGACCTTCGTCGAGAACGCGCTGATCAAGGCCCGCCATGCGTGCGCCAGCACCGGCCTGCCGTCCCTGGCCGACGACTCCGGCCTGATCGTGGACGCGCTGGATGGCGCGCCCGGCCTGTACAGCGCGCGCTATGCCGGCAGCCCGACCAACGATGCCGCCAACAACGCCAAGCTGCTCGAGGCGATGCGCGATGTGCCGGCCGAACGCCGTACCGCGCGCTTCTACGCGGTGATCGTACTGCTGCGCCACGCCAACGACCCGCAACCCGTGATCTGCGAAGGCAGCTGGGAAGGAACCATCATCGATGCGCCACGCGGCAGCAACGGGTTTGGTTACAACCCGGTGTTCCTGGACCCGGTCCGCGGCCTGACCGCGGCGGAGATGGACCCGGCACAGAAGAACGCCATCAGCCATCGGGCCATCGCACTGGCCAGGCTGCGCGGATTCCTCGCCAGCGCATGAGCGACGGGGCGCGCCGCGAGTTCCATGCGAACGGACGCAGCTTCCAGGTGCTGCTCGCCCTGCTGATGCTGGGCGTCCTGGTCGTGATGGGCGGTACGTCCCTGCTCGGATCGGACAGCAGCGACCCGGCGCATCGGACCCCGTGGGGCTTCCTGTTCGGCCTGGTCGGCAGCATGTGGCTCCTGCTCGGCGTCGTGTTCGCGGTAATGAGCCGGCAACGCGTGGTCATCGGGACCGATGGCCATATCGAGGTCAAGAGCGTGCTCAATGGCTTCCGCACGCGGCGCTTCCATGTCCGTGAGGTGGCCGCGCTGCACTTTGGCAACTGGCAACACAGCACCCAGTCGGTGGTCAGCGAACTGGGCGTGGCCCTGCGCCCCGCTCCACACCGGCAGTGGCAGCATGTGCGGGTGATGAACACGCACGTGGCCGACGGGGGTGCGCTGGTACTGTTCCGCGCCATCGCCGCTGCGGTGCACGCCGCCCAGCCCGAGCTCTCCCTTCCCCGCGAACTGACGCCTGACAACGGCGCCCTCTCCCCGAGCCACGCCGCACGGCAACGTCCATGAACACCCCCTGCAATCACCTCCCCGGCGAAGCCTGCACCGACCACGATCACGATCATGAGGCGCGGCTGGTCCCGCCGCCGCTGTCGCTGTACGTGCACCTGCCCTGGTGCGTGCGCAAATGTCCGTACTGCGATTTCAACTCGCATGCGGCCAAGGGCGAACTGCCGTTCGACGCCTATATCGATGCGCTGATCCGCGACCTGGACCAGGACCTGCCGCTGGTCTGGGGCCGGGTGGTCAACAGCGTGTTCTTCGGTGGCGGCACGCCCAGCCTGTTTCCGCCGGACGCGATCGACCGCTTCCTGCAGGCAGCGGCTGCGCGGCTGCGCTTCGCACCGAATCTGGAAGTCACCCTGGAAACCAATCCGGGCACCGCCGAGCACGGCCGTTTCGACCGCTACCGCGCGGCCGGCGTGAACCGCATCAGCTTCGGCATCCAGACCTTCAACGACGAGGCGCTCAAGCGCCTGGGCCGCATCCACGACAGCGGCGAGGCCGAGCGCGCGGTCAAGCTGGCGCAGGACGCCGGCTACGACAACTTCAACATCGACCTGATGTACGCGTTGCCGCAGCAGACTCTGGGCCAGGCCGAGCACGACCTGGAACGCGCGTTCGCGCTGCAGCCCACGCATCTGTCGCATTACCAGCTCACCCTGGAGCCCAATACGGTGTTCTTCGCCCGGCCGCCGCAGGGCATCCCGGACGAGGATTCGGCGTGGGACATCCAGGAGCACTGTCAGCGTCTGCTGGCCGACGCCGGCTATGCGCAGTACGAGGTCAGCGCCTATGCGCGCCCGGGACGGCAGAGTGCGCACAACCTGAACTACTGGCGTTTCGGCGATTACCTGGGCATCGGCGCCGGCGCGCACGGCAAGATCAGCAGCGGCGCCGGGCAGAACGTGCTGCGCCGCTGGAAGCACAAGCATCCGCAGACGTTCATGGAGACCGCCGGCACGGCCGCATCGATCGGCGGCGACGACATCATCGATGCCGACCGCCTGCCCTTCGAATACATGCTCAACCTGTTGCGCCTGCACGAAGGGTTTGGCCTGCGCGATTTCGAATCGCGCACCGGGTTGGCGCGGGCACAGATAGCCGCACCGTTGCAGACTGCAGTAGCGCGCGGGTGGATGACCATGACAGGCGACCATGCGCAGCCCACCGAACTGGGCCGGCGCTTCACCAACGACGTCGTCGAACTGTTCCTCCCCTGACGCCGGGTTCTTCCCGGTTTGTTGCAGGTGGCATGGACCACACGGAACGCAGCCGGGCAGCACCCGGCTCCGTGGCGGCCCGCGGCCGGGGCGCCTTCACGCACCGTGTGGCGGCAAACCGGGGAAACCGTTAGATTCCGGGTACTCAGGGGAGCCGGAACCACCACGGATGTCTGCGTCCGCACCTTCATCGTTTCAGGCCGACAGCGCGCGCTTTGCCAGCGTCGATGCGCCGCCGCGCGTGCGCCGGCTGCTGGCCGCCCTGCACGCGCAGGCGGTACAGACGCTGAGCAACCCGCTCAAGCTGACCATCGTCGAGCTGGAGCGTGAGTTGTTCCGCGATGCGGAACGCGCACGCAACAGCCAGATCCAGGCCGACATCTACGCCCAGGCGCGGCAGCTGCACGAGGTGAACGCCCTGTTCGCGCCGCGCTTCCTGGCCGCCCTGGCCGACGCGCTGGCGCAGCTGCGCCAGCCGCGACAGGCACACCGCCCGGTGGCCGCCGCCACGCCGGTGTCGGCCAATACCCTCACCCTGGTCACCGATACCGACATCGACCGCGATATCGTGCTGGCCGACATCACCCGGCGCGAAGCCCAGCGGTCGGCCAGCGCGCTGCAGCTGCTGGGCCAGCGCTTCGGCGTCCTCGCGGCCGGCCCGGCGTTCGACGTGGAAGATCTGCCCTTCGGCCCGTACGTGCTGTGCCGGATCGCGCGCGAGCTGGGCGAACAGTTCTCGCTGGGGCTGGAGACCCAGCTGGCGTTGTTCCGTGTGTTCGACCGCCAGCTGATCGAGCGTCTCGGCGAGCTGCTGGAGCGCGCCAACATCCTGCTCGGCCACGAAGGCGTGCTCCCCGGCCTGGTCTATACCCCGTATCTGGCCCGTTCGGCGACCACCCGCCGCATCGTCACCGGCGCCGAGCGTGGATCGCCCGCCCGTGCCGGCGGCGCCGGCGCGCGGCCGCTGACCGGCTGGGGCGGTGCCACGCCCGCCGGTGCCTGGGCGGCCATGACCAGCGAAGCGATGGCGGCCCTGCCACGTTCGCTGCAGAACGCCACGCTCGCACCGATGACCGCTGCGGGGGCCGGTGCAGCGGTACCGGCATCCGCTGGCACCGGTGCGGCCGGTCCGGATCTCACGGCACCGGCGATGGCGGCCCTGCACCAGTTGCTGGGCGCCGCGCGCCAGGCCAACGCCGGGGCAGCACCTGCGGACGGCGGCGGTGCCGCGACGCCGGGCGGACCGGCCACGGCGGGTGCGCCCGGTTCCGCCTCCCAGCTTCCCGCGCAACCGGCGCCAGCCAGCACCGCCGTTCCGATTCCGGACGAGGCCCTGCAGGCCACCCTGGCACGCCTGCAGGGCCAGACCGCACACGCGGCGGGCACCCGCCGCAGCATGGCCGACCTGCACAACGCGCTGCTGGCCCAGGTACGCGCCGACCACGGGCCGCAGGCGGCGCTGACCATCAAGGACAACGACACCTTCGACCTGCTGGACATGCTCTACGGGCAGATCCAGCGCGAAGTCCGCCATGACGCGGCCGCCGCCGACCTGCTGACCCGTCTGCAGGTGCCGGTGGCGCGCGCAGCGCTGTCCGACCCCGCCTTCTTCGTGCGCGACCAGCACCCGGCCCGCGAACTGCTCAATGCCGTGGCCGAAGCAGGGGCCACCTGGCTGGGCGAGGAGGATGTCGATCCGCAGCTGGTGGCCAAGCTCAGCCACGCCGTCGACCAGGTGGTACAGAACTACAAGGGCGACACGGCGGTATTCGACGCTGCCAACGACGACATCCAGCAGCATTTCCGCGCACTGGCGCACAAGGCCGAACTGGCCGAACGCCGGCACGTGGAGGCGGCACGCGGCAAAGAGCGCCTGGAATCGGCCAAGCAGCAGGCCAGCGCCAGCATCGAGCAGCTGTGCGCGCAGGCCGCGCCGCCGCGCTTCGTGCAGTCCCTGCTCAAGCAGGCCTGGTCGGACACCCTGACCCTGACCCTGCTGCGCCACGGCGAGGAGTCGCCACAGTGGCAGCAGCGCCAGGAGGAAACAGCCCGCATCGCCGCCATCACCTGCCAGCCGCCGGGCGCTGCGGACAGCGACACCGCGCTGGGTGAGCAGGTCGAAGCCGCGCTGCTGCAGGTGGGGTACCACCAGGACGAGGCCGCCGCGATCGCCCGCCGGCTGTCCACGCCCGGTGGCGAGGATGACAGCACGTCGCGGACCGAACTGACCGCGCGCCTGAAAGCGCGCACCCGCCTCGGCGAACAGGCCGACAGCGCCGACCCGCGCAAGGTCGCACCGCTGGCGCGCAGCACGGCCGAGGAAGACTGCTACCGCCAGCTGCGCACGCTGCCGTTCGGCACCTGGTTCGAGTTCACCACCAACCAGCAAGGTGACGTGCGCCGCCAGCGCCTGTCCTGGTACAGCCTGGTCACGGACAACGCATTGTTCGTCACGCCGCGTGGGCAGAAGGCCGGCGAGCACTCGCTCGACGCCCTTGCCCGCCTGATGGCGCACGGCCAGGCGCGCATCGTCACCGAAGACAAGGGCCGGCTTATCGACCGCGCCTGGCAGGCCACCCTGCGCACCCTGCGCTCGCTGGCAGGCGCCGGCACTCCGGAGGCATCGGCATGAATACCCCCGACACGCGACGCGCGCCCCGCCGCCAGGTGGCCGAGCTGGTGCCGGTCACCGACTGCATGGCCGAGACCATCATCGGCCGCCTCGGCAACGTCTCCGAAACCGGCATGCTGATGCTGGCCTCCGTGCCGATGCACGAGGATGCCCTGTACCAGCTGCAGTTCGCCATTCCCGGGCCGCACGGCCAGCCGCGCGTGCTCGATGTGGGCGCGCACCTGCTGTGGAGCGAACAGACCCATGCGCCCGGCCAGGCCTGGGTGGGCTTCCGCTTCCTGACACTGAGCCGCGAACACCGCGAACAGCTGCGCGACTGGATCGCGCAGGAATCTTCGGCAGTGTGAGTGCCGGTTCCGGCACAGCGCCGCCGGCGCGATTGCGGCAGAATCAGGGGCTGCACTCCGCACTGTCGAACGAGCCCCCGTGATGAACCAGCCAGACCTCGGCGCCCTGTATTCCCACCACATCGGCGTGCTGTGCCGGCGCGCGGATGAAGCGCTGGCGCGCGGCGGTTTCGACCACCTGGTGATTCCCAGCGGCACCCAGCACTACCAGGCGTTCGACGACCGCGACTATCCGTATGCGGTCAACCCGAATTTCAAAGCCTGGCTGCCGCTGACCAAGGTCCCCAACAGCTGGCTGGTGTACACCCCGGGCAAGCGCCCCACGGTGATTTTCCACCAGCCGTTCGACTACTGGCACGTGGTGCCCGACGCGCCCAACGGCTGGTGGGTGGAGCATGTGGACATCGCGATCATCCGCACCCCCGAGGAAGCGCTGACGCTGCTGCCCAGGGACATCGCGCGCTGCGCGATCCTCGGTGAGCCGCAGAGCGCGCTGGGTGCCGTGGTGCCGAACAACCCCGAGCCGGTATTGAGCTACCTGGACTGGCACCGCGCCAGCAAGACGCCGTATGAAATCGCGTTGATGCGCCAGGCCCAGCGCCTCGGCGTGCGCGGCCACCGCGCTGCCGAAGCCGCCTTCCGCGCCGGCGCCAGCGAGTTCGAGATCCACATGGCGTACTGCCGTGCGGTCGGCCAGGACGCCAATGAACTGCCCTACGGCAACATCATCGGTCTCAACGAACACGCCGCGGTACTGCATTACACCGACCTGGGGCGCACCGCACCGCAGCCGCTGCGCAGCTTCCTGATCGATGCCGGCGCCAGCGCGCACGGTTATGCCAGCGACATCACCCGCACCTATGCGGCCGCCGGCCACGACGAGTTCCAGGCGATGATCGACGCGGTCGACACCGCGCAGCAGGTCATGTGCGCCGGGGTGCGTGCGGGGGTGGACTACAAGCAGCTGCACATCGACGCGCACCTGTCGCTGATGGGCATCCTCAAGGACGTCGGCGTGCTCAAGGTGTCTGCCGAGGCCGCCCTGGCCACCGGCGTCAGCGCCGCGTTCTTCCCGCACGGCCTGGGTCATCTGATCGGCCTGCAGGTGCACGATGTCGCCGGCTTCGCCGCCAGCGACCGCGGCGGCCGCGTCGAACGCCCGCAGGGCCACCCCTACCTGCGCCTGACCCGCGTGCTGGAGCCGGGCATGGTGGTCACCATCGAGCCGGGCCTCTACTTCATCGACATGCTGCTGGACGAAGTGAAGCAGGCCGGCAACGCCGACAGCATCGACTGGGGCCGCGTGGACTTCTTCCGCCCGTATGGCGGCATCCGTATCGAAGACGAGGTGCTGTGCACCGACGGCGACGCCGACAACCTCACCCGCCCTGCCTTCGCCGCCGCGGATTGACCAGCCGCGGGTAGAGCCGACCGCTGGTCGGCTATCGCGCGCAACGCGGGGTGTCGCGATGCCGGCGCGGAGAGCAGCCGACCAGAGGTCGGCTGTGCGGGGCGATGCGGCGTTGGTCGGCAACGCCGCGCCCCGGGCCGGCTCAGCGCGCGGCCATCTCCGCTTCGATCTCGTCCGCGCTGCGCGCCAAGGCGGCGGTCAGCACCTGGTGGCCGTTGTCGGTGATCAGCACATCGTCCTCGGTGCGGATGCCGATGCCACGCCAGCGCGCCTCCACGGTGCGATCATCGACCGAGACATACAGACCCGGCTCGATGGTGAACACCATGCCCGGTTCCAGCATCCGCGAGTCGCCAGCCAGGCGGTAATCGCCGACATCATGTACATCCAGCCCCAGCCAATGGCCGGTCTTGTGCCGGTAAAAGCGCTGGTAATGACCCTCGGCGATGTTCTCTTCCAGGCTGCCCTTCAGCAGTCCCAGCCGCAGCAGGCCTTCGGTGAGCGTTTCCACCGCCGCCAGGTGCCCGGCCTCGTACGCCTGGCCCGGGCGCGCCTGGGCCAACGCGGCCGCCTGCGCCGCGCCCACCAGATCGTGCAGCGCACGCTGTTCGGGCGTGAAACGGCCGTTGACCGGGAAAGTCCGCGTGATGTCGCTGGCATACCCGCGGTACTCGGCGCCGGCGTCGATCAGGACCAGATCACCGTCGCGGCTGCAGGCAGTGTTGTCGCGGTAATGCAGGATGCAGGCGTTGGCGCCGGCCCCGACAATGCTGCCGTACGCGGCCCAGGCATCGTTGGCGCGGAACTGGCGTTCCAGGTCGGCCTGCAGCTCGTACTCGTGGATGCCTGGCCGCGCCACCCGCATCGCGACGCGATGCGCCTGCACGCTGATGTCCGCCGCGCGCTGCATCAAGGCGATCTCGGCCGCAGACTTGAACAGGCGCTGCTCATGCAGCAGGTGGCCCAGCTCCAGGAACTCGTGCGGCGGCTGGGCGCCATGACGGACCTGGGAGCGCACGCGGTTGACCCAGCCGATCAGCTTGAGGTCGAACTCCGCATCACGGCCGAAGTGGTAATACACCCGCGAACGGCCCTCGAGCAGGCCCGGCAGGATGTCGTCCAGATCGTCGATCGGGTACGCATCGTCCATGCCGTAGCGCGACACCGCGCCCTCCTGGCCGGCGCGTGCGCCATCCCAGGCCTCGCGGTCGGCATCGCGCTCGCGGCAGAACAGGATCACCTCGCCGTGGCGGCGCCCGGGGATCAGCACCAGCACCGCCTCCGGCTCGGGAAAGCCGGACAGGTACCAGAAATCCGAGTCCTGGCGGAACGGATAGTGGGTATCCAGGCTGCGCACGCGCTCGGCGGCGGCCGGCAGCACCAGGATCGCGTCGTCGCCGGCCATTTCCATCAACTGGCGGCGGCGACGGGTGTATTCGGCGGCGGAGATGCCGGTCAGCTGCCGGATATCCATCTCAGTTCAGGCGCTGCCGATGGCGCGCGGCCATGACGCAGTCCCCGTGCAGCAGCAGCACCGCCACGCGGATGAACTCCTCGATTTCGGCCAGCGCATCGTCGTCATCGTCGTTGCCGCTTTCAAAATCCTCGCTCGACGCCTGGGCCAGCTTGGCCAGGTCGTTGAGCGCCTCTTCGCCTTCCTCGGACAGCGTCGGGCGGCGACCACCCGCGCCCAGCCCGAAGCCGCCCAGGAACGCGCGCGCCCAGGTGAACAGGGCGTCGGCCTGCGCGGCAGTGTCGCCGGCATCGGACAGCAGCAGCTCGAAGGCGAAATCACGGTCTTCCAGCTGGGCCACACTGGCCTCCAGCAGACGCGACAGCGCCTCGCCCTCTGCCGGCACCGGCAGGGCGTCGTCGGCCAGCACCCGCGCCGGCCATTCGCGCACCGGCGCACCACCGGCGGACAGCCAACCGCACAGGCCGCCGTGGAGTTCAGCGGCGCTGGCGCCCAGGCCCAGGGCCTGGCTGGCCTGGTTTACGTCGTCGACACTCGGAAGTTCGGTCATCTTGGGGCTCGATCAGAAAAAGGTGCCACCGCAGCCGATCACCACGGTTTGTGAGCGCGACAGTGTAGCAATCCGGCCGTCTTCCCCGGGTCGTTGCCGTGCGTCCGGGCTGCCCGCGACAGACCCCGGCCCGGACCGCCGCACGCCCCCGTCATTATTCGCTTGACCGCCCTGTACGCCCTTGCCTATCGTGCCGCTCATGGAACCCGCCGACGCCATCGCCCAGTTGCAGGCCTTCGCCGCACGCGTGGAGGCGTTGCTTGAGCGCAACCAGCGCCTGGCCGAGGAGAACCGCAGTCTCCGCCACCAGCAGGAACAGCTGGTGGCCGAGCGGTCCCAGCTTCTGGCCAAGAACGAGCAGGCCCGCTCCCGGGTCGAAGCGATGATCACCCGCCTCAAGTCCCTGGAGCAGCACACATGAGCCAGACCGAACCGGTCAGTGTCCGCATCCTGGACCGCGAGTACACGGTGGGCGTGGGCGCCGAGGAACGCGAAAGCCTCACGGCGGCGGCCAGGCTGCTGGACGCCAAGATGCGCGAGATCCGCGGCAGCAATCGCATGGCTGCAGTGGACCGGGTGGCGGTGCTGGCCGCGCTCAACCTCGCCCATGAGCTGCAGCAGCTGCGCGACGACCATGCCCGCCAGGCGGTGGCGCTGCAGCAGACGCTGGCCGACCTGAACCGGCGTCTGGACCGCGCCATCGACGGCGCCTGACCGCGCGTGGAACATCGCCACGCGTGCGGCGATGAACACGCGCCTGTCATCGATCTGAATTCTCCTGCAATCCAACCGACGAACGGCCTATCCCCCGGCGCGCGCTTGGCTATAATGGCGACGCGTTCTCTGCTGTGAACGACGGCGTGTGCAAACATTCGCCTTGTCCCTTAATTACGACCACGGGTGCGCGACGGCGCCGGGAGTGCAGGTCCGCCTTGTAGCGGGAAGCCCGAAGGAACCCCAGCGTACCCACTTGAACCCCGGGTTCAAGGTCGTTTCGCACGCATCGTCACCGCGGAGAATGCAATATTCCGGCAAGAGCGACGTTCCCCTGGAGCGTCGCTCTTGTTTTATCCGCCGCTCTCCTTCCATGACCTGGACCCCGGCATGACCGACCCGCGCCTGGCCCTGCGCCAGCAGTTGCGCCACGCCCGTCGAGACCTCCCCGCCGCGCACCGCCTGGCCGCTGCCGACACCCTGGCCGATGCGCTGCTGTCGTTGCCGTTCGCCCCCACCGCAGGCCATGTCGCCGGTTACTGGGCGATGGATGGCGAGATCGCCCTGCACCGCTGGCAGATGCAGTTGCCCGACAACGTGGTCTATTGCCTGCCGGTACTGCATGCGCAGACGCTGCGCTTCGCGCCTTGGCGTCCCGGGCAGCCGCTGACCGCCAACCGGTTCGGCATTCCCGAGCCGGACATGCCGATCGCGCAGACCCTGGCGCCCGAGGAGATGGCGCTGGTGGTGGCACCGCTGGTCGGATTCGACAGCCAGTGCCGGCGACTCGGCATGGGAGGCGGCTGGTATGATCGCAGCTTCGCATTCCGGCAGGCGCGCCAGGCCCCGCCGTGGCTGGTCGGCGTCGGATTCTCGATCCAGCAGGTGGACGCCCTTCCGGTCGCGCCCTGGGATGTCCCGGTCGATGCGATCTGCACCGAACTGTCCACCCTTGTTCCCGCGCCGGTCCACGATCGGCACCCACCGCGATAGAGATGGCATGACCGCACGCAAGCGCTACTGGCTGATGAAGTCCGAACCGGACGCCTTTTCCATCGACGATCTGCAGCGCGTCGGTCGCGAGCCTTGGAACGGCGTGCGCAACTACCAGGCGCGCAACTTCATGCGCGATGGCATGAAGGTCGGCGATGGCGTGCTGTTCTACCACTCCAACACCAAGGTCCCCGGCATCGTCGGGCTGGCCACCGTGGCCAGCGACGCTTACCCGGACGAGACCCAGTTCGACGCCGGGTCGGACTATTACGATCCCAAGGCCACCCGCGAAGAACCGCGCTGGCTGCTGGTGGACGTGGCCTTCGAGCGCAAACTGCGCAACACGATTTCGCTGGACGAGATCAAGCTGCATGCCGATGCGCTGGGCGAGGGGTTCCCGCTCATCGCGCGCGGCAACCGCCTGTCTATCCTGCCGGTGACAGCAGCGCAATGGAAAACGCTGCTGTCGCTGGAAAAGCACTGACCCTTTTCTTTCCTCCTCGTCACCAAGAGTTCTCCGCCATGTCCGAAGCCAAGCGCCTGGCCGCCGAAAAAGCCCTGGAATACGTCGAAGACGGCATGATCGTCGGTGTCGGCACCGGGTCCACCGTTGCCTACTTCATCGACGGTCTGGCCCGCATCAAGCACCGCATCAAGGGCACCGTGTCCAGCTCCGAACAGAGCACCGCGCGCCTGCGCGAGCACGGCATCGAGGTGATGGAACTGAATCACACCGGCACGCTCTCGCTGTACGTGGACGGCGCCGACGAATGCGACGGCAACAAGTGCCTGATCAAGGGCGGTGGCGCTGCCCTGACCCGCGAAAAGATCATTGCCGAGGCCAGCGAGCGCTTCGTCTGCATCGTCGACCCGAGCAAGCAGGTCAAGGTGCTGGGCCGCTTCCCGCTGCCGGTGGAAGTCATCCCGATGGCGCGCAGCCTGGTGGCGCGCCGGATCCTGGAAATGACCGGCGGCCAGCCGGCGTGGCGCGAAGGCGTGATCACCGACAACGGCAACGTCATTCTGGACATCCACCATCTGGAAATCACCGACCCGGTGAAGCTGGAGCGCGAGCTCAACCAGCTGCCCGGCGTGGTCTGCGTGGGCCTGTTCGCGCGGCGCCCGGCCGACGTGGTGATCGTCGGTGGCCAACCGCCGCAGGTGTTCTGATCCCCTGGCCGGCGCCCGGCGCCGGCCCTACCGTCGAGGTGAACGATGATTCTCAAGCGTCTGCTGCCGCTGCTGTTGCTGCTCGCCCTGACCGGTTGCGCCAGCACCGGCGCCCGCCACTGGGTCGAACTGGGCGGTACGCGGTACAAGGTCGAACTGGCGACCAGCGATGAAACCCGCGCACGCGGGCTGATGTTCCGCGACCACATGCCCGACGACCACGGCATGCTGTTCATCCACGAACGCGAGGAGCTGCAGGCGTACTGGATGAAGAACACCAAGATCGCGCTGGACATCCTGTACTTCGATGCGCAGCGCCGGCTGGTCAGCCAGTCGCGCGACGTTCCGCCGTGCTCGGCCGGCGACCGTTGCCCGCCCTACCCCAGCAGCGGCCCGGCACGGTATGTGCTCGAGCTCAACGCCGGCCAGGCCGAAAAACTGGGCCTGGCCGATGGCACCGAGCTGGTGTTCGGCCCCGGCATCGACGACGCCCGATAAGGGAGTGACCGCCGGCCACGGCTGGCGGTCTTTCACATGGCCCCGCTTGAATCGCGAGGCATTTGTCGCCAGTCTTGTCCCATGCAGGGGCAGATGACATTACCGGAGTGGGATTCGCTGGCCGACCTGGACGACGAGGCGCTGCCCCTGTTGCCCACCGCGCTGCTGATCGCCCGCGATGAGTACCCCGACCTGGACCCGAAGGTCTACGACGCGCTCATCCAGAGCCATGTCGAGCACCTGCGCACGGAGGTCGGCACGATCGAGATGTGGCCGATGAAGATCGCGGCCGTCAACCGCCACCTGTTCGACGAACTGGGCTACAGCGGCGACCACGGCGAGTACTACGACCCGCGCAACAGCTACCTCAACCAGGTGTTCGAACGCCGCCTGGGCAACCCGATCTCGCTGGCCCTGGTGCAGATGGAAGTCTCGCGCCGGCTGGGCATTCCGCTGGACGGAGTGTCCTTCCCCGGCCATTTCCTGGTGCGCCTGCCGGTCAACGACGGCGTCCTGGTGATGGACCCCTTCAACGGCGGTCGCCCACTGGACGTGGAAGAACTGCGCGAGCGCGCCCGCTCGCACCTGGGCGGCGAGGTTCCCGATGACGACGTGCTGGCGCAGATCCTCGATCCGGCGCCGGCACGCGCGATCCTGATGCGCATGCTGCGCAATCTGCACGGGGTGTATGCCGAGCGCGGCGAATGGGACCGCGCCGCACGCTGTGCGGACCGCCTGCTGAAACTGGCCCCCGAGCAGGACGACGCATTGCGCGACCGCGGACTGGCCTACCTGCAGCTGGATTACCAGGCCGGCGCGCACCGCGACCTGGCCCAGTACCTGCAGCGCAATGGCCAGGCCAGCGACGCCCAGTGGGTGCGCGAGAAACTGGTGGCGCTGGGCGGGCGCACGCCGCGGCTGCACTGAACACCGCAAGCCGCGATTGACCCGCCAGGCGGATCAGTCCACCTCGACCATCTCGAAATCGTCCTTGGTCACGCCGCAGTCCGGGCACGTCCAGGTATCGGGAATGTCTTCCCAGCGGGTGCCCGGCGCGATCCCCTCTTCCGGCAGACCGTCTTCTTCCTTGTACAGAAAGCCGCAGACAACGCACATCCAGGTGCGGAAAGTGGTGGCGGTGGCATCGGTCATTGGATAATCACGGCGGGACAGGAACGGGCAGCGCCCATTGTCCCACTCCCGTCGTGCTACCGGTAGCCACCGATGACTTCTGCGTCCCGCCTTTCCCCACGCCCCCGTGGCGTTTACCTGATCACCCCCGACGAGGCCGATACCGCCCGCCTGCTGGCGCGCACCGCGCCGCTGCTGGCTGCCGGCGCCACCTGGCTGCAGTACCGCAACAAGACCGCCGACGCCGCCCTGAAGGAGGCGCAGGCCACCGGGCTGCAGGCACTGTGCGCGCAGCACGGGGTGCCGCTGATCATCAATGACGACCCGCACCTCGCCCACCGCGTGGGCGCCGCCGGTGTCCACCTGGGCGGCACCGATGGGGACATCGGCGCCGCGCGCGCCCTGCTGGGCGCGGCGGCCATCATCGGCGCGTCCTGCTACGACCAGCTGGCCAACGCCGAGCATGCGGTCGCCGCCGGCGCCAGCTATGTGGCCTTCGGTGCGTTCTTCCCCACCACCACCAAGGTCACCCGCAGCCGCGCCACCCCCGACCTGCTGCGGCAAAGCGCCGCACTGGGCGTGCCGCGGGTGGCGATCGGCGGGCTGACCCCGGACAATGTCGGTCCCGTCATCGCGGCCGGCGCCGATCTGGTGGCCGTGGTCAGCAGCGTATTCGCCGCCGACGATCCGGTCGCCATCCAGCGCGCCTTCCTCGCCCAGTTCCCGCCTCACCAGGACACCCCATGAACCACGACCAGTCCCACGCCCTGTTCACCCGCGCACAGGCGCTGCTGCCCGGCGGCGTCAACTCGCCGGTGCGCGCGTTCAAGTCGGTTGGCGGTGAACCGTTCTTCGTGCAGCGCGCCGATGGCCCGTACCTGTACGACGTGGACGGCAACCGCTACATCGACTACGTCGGGTCGTGGGGCCCGATGATCGTCGGCCACAACCACCCGGCCGTGCGCCAGGCGGTCAAGCGCGCCATCGACAACGGCCTGTCCTTCGGCGCACCGTGCGAGGCCGAAGTAGTGATGGCCGAGACGCTCACCCGGCTGGTGCCGTCGTGCGAGATGGTGCGCATGGTCAACTCCGGTACCGAAGCCACGCTGTCGGCGATCCGCCTGGCGCGGGGTGCCACCGGCCGCAGCCGCATCGTCAAGTTCGAAGGCTGCTACCACGGTCACGGCGATTCGTTCCTGGTCAAGGCCGGCAGCGGCATGCTGACGCTGGGCGTGCCCACCTCGCCGGGCGTGCCGGCGGGCCTGAGCGAACTGACACTGACCCTGCCCTACAACGATTTCGACGCGGCCACCGCGCTGTTCGCCGAACAGGGCGAGCACATCGCCGGCCTGATCATCGAACCGGTGGTGGGCAACGCCAACTGCATTCCGCCGCGCGAAGGCTACCTGCAGCACCTGCGTGCGCTGTGCACGCAGTACGGCACGCTGCTGATCTTCGACGAAGTGATGACCGGCTTCCGCGTCGCCCTCGGCGGCGCGCAGGCACACTACGGCATCACCCCCGACCTGACCACGTTCGGCAAGATCATCGGAGGCGGCATGCCGGTGGGGGCCTACGGCGGGCGTCGCGAGCTGATGTCGCAGATCGCGCCCGCCGGCCCGATCTACCAGGCGGGCACCCTGAGCGGCAACCCGGTGGCGATGGCCGCTGGCCTGGCGATGCTCGAGCTGGTGCAGGAACCGGGCTTCCACGACCGCCTGAGCGCTGCGAGCGCCCGCCTGTGCGCCGGCCTCGAGGATGCGGCCGCGGCGGCCGGCGTGGCCGTTACCACCACGCAGGTGGGGGCGATGTTCGGCCTGTTCTTCACCGACCAGAAAGTGGACACCTATGCGCAGGCCGTTGCCTGCGACATCGGCGCGTTCAACCGCTTCTTCCACGCCATGCTCGAGCGCGGCGTGTTCCTGGCACCCTCGGCCTACGAGGCCGGCTTCCTGTCCAGCGCCCACGACGACAGCGTGATCGACGCAACGATCGCCGCAGCGCGCGACGCGTTCAAGGTCGTCAACGGCTGATCCAGCGGGAAGGGTACGGGGCTACCGACCCGCGGTCGGTAGCTGCCGGCCGGTTGGTGTTCGGGACTCACCCGAATACAAACCGGCCTTTCATCATCGCGAAGTGGCCCGGGAACGAGCAGAAGAAAGTGTAGTCGCCGCCCTTGGTGAGCCTGGCGGTGGAGAAGGTGACGCTGGTGCTCTGTCCCCCCCCGATCACCGGCGTGTGCGCCAGCACGCGCGCGTCGCCCTTCGGCAGATAGCTGTCGGCCAGCTTCATGCGCATGCCGGCCATCGCCACCGGCTGGTAGTCCGCACTGCGGGTCAGCACCCAGTTGTGGCCCATCGTGGTGGCGGCCAGCTTACCGGTGTGGCGCAGGGTCAGCTTGACCTGGCTGCAGTCCGCAGCGACCTTGATCTCCTTCTGGCTGAAGCTCATCTGATCGGTGCTGTCCAGAGCGACCGCGCAGACGCGGGCGTGGGCAGACGGGGCCAGCACCAGGCCGGCGAGCAACACGGGAACAAGCAGTTTCAAGACAATCTCCAGTCAACGGTCCCCGCGATTCTAGGGGCCGCGTACGCGCACGACCTGCGACGCGATGTCGCAGCGCGCCCCGTCGCTGGGGTACGGTCAGCATTGGACCTGGACGAGAGTGCCCGATGCCGATGGCCGTGGACTGCCTGCTGCTGGATGTCGATGGCGTGCTGGTGCGCTATGCGCGGCACCTGCGCGTACGCCACCTCGCCGCCGCCTGCGGTTGCAGCGCGGCGGCGGTGCACGCCGCCCTGTTCGACAGCGGACTCGACCGCGAGCATGACAGCGGGCTGGACAGCGCCGTGTATCTGGCACGCCTGGGCCAGGCGTTGGGCACGCCGGTCAGCGCGGCGCAGTGGCGGGCCGCGCGCATTGCCGCCTCCATGCTACAGGCCGGGGTGATCGAGCGCGTGCAGCGCATCGCGCGGCATCTGCCGATCGCGGTGCTGACCAACAACGGGGCCATGATGGCCGATACGATTCCGCGCCTGCTGCCGACCCTGGCCGACGCACTGCGCGGACGTATCCTGTGCAGCGGCGCATTGGGCGGGCGCAAACCCGATCCGGCGGTGTTCCTGCAGGCCACGGCGCTGCTCGGCCTGCGACCGGAACGGACGCTGTTCGTGGACGATCTGTTCACCAACGTGCGCGGCGCGCGCGTGGCCGGCCTGCAGGCCGAAACCGCAGCCGACAGCCGTACCTTCGGCAAGGTCATGAAGCGCTACGGGCTGAGCGGCTGAGCGGGACCGCGTACGCGCCCCCGGGCAGGCCGGGGGCACGAAGGATGGCGGCTCAGCGCGAGGCGATGTACGACTGGATGGCCGCCCGCAGGCGCTTGAGGCCTTCGGCGATTTCCTCATCGGTGATGTTCAGCGACGGCACGAAGCGCAGTACGTCCGGGCCGGCCTGCAGCGTCAGCAGCCCCTTGTCGGCGGCATGGTCCAGAATCGCGCCAGCCTGGCCGGCAAAGTCGCGGTCCAGCACCGCGCCCAGCATCAGGCCCCGGCCACGCACCTGGCTGAACACCTTGAACTCGTCGTTGATCCGGCCCAGGCCGTCGCGCAGCGCCTGCGACTGGCGGCTCACGTTGTGGCCGATCTCCGGCGAGGACAGCTTGCGCAACGCCACGCGTGCGACCGCCGCCGCCAGCGGGTTGCCGCCGAAGGTGGTGCCGTGCGCGCCGAACTGCATGACCTCGGCAACTTTCGGGCCGGCCAGCATCGCACCGATCGGGAACCCGCCGCCCAACGCCTTGGCCAGGGTCACGATGTCCGGCTTGATGCCGTCCTGCCAGTGCGCGAACAGCGTCCCGGTGCGGCCCATGCCGACCTGGATCTCGTCCAGCACCATCAGCGCGCCATGCTGGTCGCAGAGATCACGGATGCGCTGCATGAAGCCCGGCTTGGCCGGCATCACACCGCCCTCGCCCTGGATCGGCTCCAGCATCACCGCCGCCACGTCACCGGCGGCCATCGCGGTCTCCAGCTGCACCTCGTCGTTGAAATCGACATAGCGGAAGCCACCCGGCAACGGCTCGTAGCCTTCCTGGTACTTCGGCTGGGCGGTGGCGGTCACCGCCGCCAGGGTGCGGCCGTGGAAGCTGCCGCGGAAAGTGACGATGACGCGCTGGTGGGCCGGGCGGCCCTGCGAGGACGCCCACTTGCGCACCAGCTTGATCGCCACTTCATTGGCTTCGGCGCCGGAATTGCACAGGAACACGCGCTCGGCGAAACGCGAGGCGGTGACCAGTTCCTCGGCCAGGCGCAGCGGCGGTTCGCTGTAGAACACGTTGCTGGTGTGCCAGAGCTTGCCGGCCTGCTCGATCAGCGCTGCGGTCAGGTCCGGGTCGTTGTGGCCCAGCCCGCACACGGCGATGCCGGCGGCCAGGTCGATGAACTCGCGCCCCTGGGTATCCCACACGCGCGCGCCCTGGCCGCGCTCGAGCACCACCTGGCGCGGCTTGTACACCGGCAGGTAGTAATGCGACAGGGACAACAGCGGATCGGGGGCGGCGGCGGTCATGGCAGTCAGGGGCATCGGGAAAGTCCCATTCTCGCGCTTCCGCCGGCTCAGGCACAATGCGGCCCATGCGACCGTTCAGCGCCCCCCAGCTCAATCCCGCCACCGAGACCGGCTGGCGCCGTCGCTGGTTCGACATCATCTACCGCCACGACACCCGGCCGTCGCGCAACTTCGACCTGCTGCTGGTCTACGCCATCATCGCCAGCGTACTGGTGGTGATGTTCGACAGCGTGCAGCGCTTCCACGTTGCCCACGCCGACTGGCTGTACGTGGTCGAATGGGGCTTCACCCTCCTGTTCACCGCCGAGTACGTACTGCGGCTGGTGGTGGTGAAACGACCGCTGCGCTATGCGGTGAGCGTCTGGGGCGTCATCGACCTGGCCTCGATCCTGCCCACCTATCTGTCGCTGTTCATCCCCGGCGCGCAGAGCCTGCTGGTGGTGCGCGCGCTGCGCATTCTGCGGGTGTTCCGCATCCTCAAGCTGACCCGCTACATCGAGGAAAGCGGCATCCTGATGCAGTCGCTGTGGCGCAGCCGGCGCAAGATCCTGCTGTTTCTGTTCACGGTGGTGACCATCACCATCATCGCCGGCACCCTGATGTACGTGATCGAAGGGCCCAACCACGGCTTCACCAGCATCCCCAGCAGCATGTACTGGGCGGTGGTGACGATGGCCACGGTGGGCTTTGGCGACATCGTGCCGCAGACCGTGCTCGGCCGCTTCGTCACCTCGGTACTGATCCTCATCGGCTACAGCATCATCGCCGTGCCCACCGGCATCTACACCGCCGAACTGGCCAGCACCATGCGCGACGCGGAGCTGGCCGCACGCCGTGACGCGCGTGGCTGCCCGCAGTGCGGGCTGGAAGGACACGAGCCCGATGCGCGGCATTGCCGGCGTTGCGGGCACGTGTTGCCGGAAACGTTCAACCAGTAGCGGTCAGTCCAGGAACAGGTCCGGCAGCAGCGGCCGTGAGGGGTCCACCGCGTAACGGCCCAGGTCGGTGATGCCGGCCTGGGCCAGCACCTCGTCATCGAGCAGGAACTGCCCGCTGAATCCGGCCGCCTGGCGGGTCAGCACGGCGTGCGCGGCGTCGGCCAGGATCTCCGGCGTGCGGCAGCCGGCACTGTCCACGCCGGGAATCATGTTGATCGCATCGGTGGCAATGATCGTGCGCGGCCACAGTGCATTCACCGCCACGCCCTGCGGCCCGAACTCGGCGGCCAGTCCCAGCGTGACGAAGCTCATGCCCATCTTGGCCAGCGTGTAACCGGTATGCGGTCCCCACCATTTCGGGTCGAGGCTGGGCGGCGGGGCCAGGGTCAGGATGTGCGGATTGGGTGCCTGCAGCAGGTGCGGCAGGCAGGCCTGCGCGCACAGGAAGCTGCCGCGCGAATTGACCTGCTGCATCAGGTCGAACCGCTTCATCGGTGTCTCCAGCGTGCCGCGCAGCCAGATCGCGCTGGCATTGTTGACCAGGATGTCGATGCCGCCGAACGTGTCGACGGTGGCGGCCACGGCTGCGCGCACCTGGTCTTCCTCGCGGATGTCGCACTGCAGGGCCAGGGCCTGGCCGCCGGCAGCGGTCACGGCGTCAGCGGCGCTGTGGATGGTGCCGGGCAGTTTCGGATTGGGCACCGCCGACTTGGCTGCGATGGCCACGTTGGCGCCGTCGCGCGCTGCACGCAGGGCGATGGCCAGGCCGATGCCGCGCGAGGCGCCGGTGATGAACAGGGTCTTGCCTTGCAGACTGGCCATGCGGACGTCCTCGAAGCGGTTGCGTGGACCGGCATTATGCCGCGCGCGCCGCCTGGCGACCTGCGGAAGGCCGCGTCAGGGTTTGGGCCCCTGCCCTTCGTTGTCTTCCCAGTGCAGGATCCGGCGGGTGACGAAGCGGTACACCGGCTTGCCGGTGCGGAACCAGAGATCCCGTACCCACGAGGGTCGCGCGAGCACGCGTCGTTCCACCGGCGTCAGCGACGTGCCGCAGTACATGCGCTTGTGCTTGAGCAGGTGGCGCAGATCTTCGCGCGCCAGCAGCCGCATCCAGCGCGAGCGCGGATTGCCGATCACCGCCAGCTGGAAGTCGATGACCGCCGGCGAGCCGTCCTCGCGCACCAGCCAGTTGGCTTCCTTGGCCAGGTCGTTGTGTGCGACGCCACGCCGATGGACCTGCTGCAGCAGCGCGCGCGCCGCACGGAAGTACGCCAGGTCGCCGCGCGGCGGACGCTGGTACATCGCCTGGCCCGGCATGTAGCTGCGGTCCAGCTGCTGGCGGTTGGACGCCAGCAGCTGCGGCGTCGCCGCCAGCCCGTCCAGCTGCCGCAGCGCGCGCGCTTCGCGCCGCGCCAGGCCGCGTGCGATCCCGCGCAGCCACCACGGGCCGGCACGCAGATCACGACGGATGAAACGGTGCCCGCCCTGCTCGACCAGCAGGATACGGCCGAAGGTGTCGGACTTGAGCGCCTGCTGGGAAGGGGACGTATTCACTGCGTCATTCTAGGCATGCCAGCGACCCATTCACGTCGATACGCGGCAGATCACGGCATTTCCCTGCTGCTGGCCGGCAATCAGTCACTTTCACAGCCCTATAATCCCCGCATGGACTCGTCATGGATCGATGCCACGCTTGCGTGGATCGCAGCTCACCCCGTGCTTGCCGGCGCGGTCATTTTCCTTATCGCCTTCTGCGATGCGGTCATCGTGCTGGGCGCGATCGTGCCCGCCCTCCCGCTGCTGTTCGCCGTGGGCGTCTTCATCGGCCTGGGGCAGATTTCCGGACCGTATGCGGTGGCGTGCGCGGCCCTCGGTGCGTTTGCCGGTGACGGGATCAGCTACTGGATCGGGCGTCGCTGGGGCGATCGCCTGCGCGGCTTCTGGCCGTTCAGCAAATACCCGCAGCTGCTGGACCGTGGCGAGACGATGTTCCGCCGCAATGCCTTCAAGAGCATCCTGGTGGCACGCTACGTCGGCGCGATCCGCCCGTTCGTGCCCGCCATCGCCGGCATGTTGAAGATGCCGCTGTCGCGATACATCCAGGCCAGCGGCATCGCCAGTCTGTCCTGGGCGGTGCTGTTCCTGGCGCCGGGTTGGGTGCTTGGCGAAGCCTATGATGCCGTCGCTGCGGTCGCCGGGCGGCTGGTGATGGTGCTTGCCCTGCTGGGCGTGATCCTGGGCCTGGTATGGGCGATCGTGCTGTACGGCTACCGCTGGTCGGCCGCGCGCATGGACAGCTGGCTGGCCGCCCTGCTGCGCTGGTCGCAGCGCCACCCCACGCTGGGCCGCTATTCGGTGTCGGTGCTGGACCCGCAGCGCCGCGAATCGGTGCCGCTGGCGATGCTGGCGCTGATGCTGCTGCTGCTGGGCTGGTGCTGGTTCGCGCTGCTGATGGCAGTGGTCGCGCATGGCGAGCCGCTCGCGCTGGACCTGGCCGTGCACCAGGCCATGCTGGCCCTGCGCAATCCGCTGGCCGACTACCCGATGGCCGCACTGGCCTCGCTGGGCGCCTGGCCGGTACTGGCACCGGCCACGGCCGCCGGCATGGGGTATCTGATCTGGCGCCGGCGCTGGATGGCCGCCGGCCACTGGCTGGCGGCACTGGCCTTCGGCCTGGCCCTGACCAAGCTGCTCGGCGCCACCGTGCACGTGGTACGCCCGCCCGATGCCAGCAGCGGGTTCGGCTTCCCGTCGGTGTCGGTGACGATGGCCACCATCACCTTCGGCTTCTTCGCGGTGCTGATCGCGCGCGAGCTGCCCGGTCGCACCCGCGTGTGGCCGTACCTGCTGTCCGGTGTCATCGTCAGCGTGATCGGCTTTGCCCGCCTGTACCTCGGCGCGCATTGGCTCAGCGACGTGATCGGCGGGATGCTGTTCGGCATTTTCTGGCTGCTGGTGCTGGGCATCGCCTACCGCCGCCGCTTCAACCGCTCGTTCTGGGTCAAGCCGGTGGCATGGCTGTTCTACGGCACCTTCGCGGTGGCCGCGCTGTGGTACGCGCCGCGCAACATCCCGGTGAAGCTGGCACGGTTCGAGCCGGCGCAGCCGGCACCGGTGGATATCGCCTCGGCCGCGTGGTGGCAGCAGGCGTGGCAGCAGCTGCCGGCGCGGCGTAACGAGTTCGACGACGACCAGCGCTGGCCGCTGGACGTGCAGGTGGCCGGGCCGCTGGCACCGTTGCAGAAGCGCCTGGAAAGCCAGGGCTGGCGCGTGCAGCCGCAGGCCGGCTGGGAACAGGCGCTGCTGATGCTGGACAAGTCGGCCGGCCAGGACGAAATCCCGGTGCTGCCGGCCACGCTGGACACCCAGGTGGAATCGCTGCTGATGCTGCGCGCGGGCAATGCGCCCGACGAGGTCTTCGCGCTCCGCCTGTGGCCGGCGCCGGCCCGCCTGCAGCCCGGCGACCAGCCGCTGTGGCTGGGCAGCGCGCAGACCCTGCACTACCAGCGGCATTTCAGCCTGATTGGCATGTGGCGGCCGATGCGCGGCATCGACCCGTCGCTGAACGCCGTGCGTGAGGCGCTGGACGGCCTGCCGCAGCAGGTCTCCACCCATCCGGACACACAGATGCCGGTACTGCGGGTCAAGACCACCCCGTAACGCCGGGCTCTACCCGGCGGCGGAGCCCACGCTCACGCGGGTATCCAGCGCAGCAGGTCCTGCAGCCGCTGGTGCGGATCATCCTGCTGCAGCAGCTGCAGCCGCTGCGGTTCCTCCAGCGGCAGCAGCTCGGCGAGCCGCCAGCCCACCCATGCGGCCTGGTCGAGCTGCCCCGGGTGCACCGGGGCGAATGCCGCGCCCGCCTGTTCGATGATGTGTTCCAGCACGGTGGCCAGCAGCGCGTGTTCGGGGCGCAGCTCGTCATCGTGATCGGGTGGACTCCACTGCACGTCGGCCAGCACCAGGCCATTGTCACGCACGCGCGTGCGCAGCACATGGAAGCGGCGCTGGCCGCGCAGGCGCAGCACCAGCACGCCATCGGCACCGACGTCGAAATCCTCGATGCGCGCTTCCACGCCGTAGGCCGCCGGCAGGGCCGGGCCACCGACCTCGTCGCCGTCCAGGATCAGGCACACACCAAAGGTGGAATCCTGCCGGCCGCACTCGCGCAGCATGTCCAGGTAGCGGCGCTCGAACACCCGCAGGCCGAGCGCGGCGCCGGGCAGCAGCACGGCGTGCAGGGGAAACAGCGGCAGGGACGCAGTCTCGGTCATGGCCGTTACGATGCCTGCAACTGCGCCAGAAAGCGGCGCGGCGCGCCGTCGAAACCGCCGTTGGACATGAACACCACGTGGTCGCCCGGTGCCACCACACGACCCAGCTGGGCCAGCAGCGCATCGGTATCGGGCACTGCGTACGCATCGCCGCGTACCGCAGCGATCACCGCCGACGCATCCCAGGCCAGCTCGGGACGGTGCAGGAACACCACTGCATCGGCCAGGTCCAGCGACGGCGCCAGCGCCTGCGCGTGCGCGCCCAGGCGCATCGAATTGCTGCGCGGCTCCATCGCCACCACGATGCGGGCATCGCCCACCTTGGCGCGCAGGCCGTCGAGGGTGGTGTGGATGGCGGTGGGATGGTGCGCGAAATCATCGTAGATGGTCACGCCATCGGCGCTGCCGATCACTTCCATGCGGCGCTTGACGCTGCGGAAGCTCGCCAGCGCCGGGATCACCTGCGCCGGGTCGACGCCCACCGCATGCGCGGCGGCCAGTGCGGCCAGCCCGTTGAGCACGTTGTGGCGACCCAGCAGCGACCACTGCACCTCACCCACGTCCACGCCCCGATGGGAGACGCGGAAGCGGCTGCCGTCGGCGTGCACCAGCGCGGCGCTCCACTCCAGCGCCGGATCGAAGCCGAACCGCTCCACCGGCGTCCAGCAGCCCATCGCCAGCACCTCGGCCAGACGCGCGTCCTCGCCGTTGACGATCAGCCGCCCGCGCGCCGGCACCGTGCGCACCAGATGGTGGAACTGGCGCTGGATCGCGGCGACGTCGGGGAAGATGTCGGCATGGTCGAATTCAAGGTTGTTGAGGATCGCCACCAGCGGCCGGTAGTGGACGAATTTGCTGCGCTTGTCGAAAAAGGCGGTGTCGTATTCGTCGGCTTCCACCACGAACTCACGACCACTGCCCAGCCGCGCGGACACGCCGAAGTCTTCGGCCACGCCCCCGATCAGGAACCCCGGCTCACGGCCGGCGGCCTGCAGCAGCCAGGTCAGGATGGTGGTGGTGGTGGTCTTGCCGTGGGTACCGGCCACGGCCAGCGTGTCGCGGCCCGGCAGCACCTGCTCGGCCAGCCACTGCGCACCGGAGATATAGCGCTGGCCGGCGTCGAGGACCGCTTCCACCGCCGGATTGCCGCGCGACAGGGCGTTGCCGACCACCACCGCGTCGCAGTCGGGGCCGACGCTGTCGGCGCGATAGCCGGGGTCGAGGGTGATGCCCAGCTGTTCGAGCTGGGTGGACATCGGCGGATAGATCGCCTGGTCACTGCCACGGACCGTCAGGCCCTGTTCGCGTGCCAACGCGGCTACGCCGCCCATGAAAGTGCCTGCAATGCCCAGGATATGTATCGTGCTCATGCGCTCGATTGTCGCCGATCACTGTCGATGCGTGTGCGCGTCGTCAGACAAGTCCTACAAAGACTGTGAGAAAAATCCACACCCATGTCGGGGAATTCCCGATAGCCAACTAGTGTGAACACGGACACAATTCAGGTTGCCAGCCGTAGCACCCCATTGGTCCTACTCCCCAAGAGGCCATCCCCAGGGGGGCTCATGCTGCGGGGCCCTGAGCAAGCCCGCCAGCTGGCGCCTTAAGAACAGACACGCCTGGTCCCTTCGGGGACCGGGCGTGCCTGTTTTCGGGGCCGGCTGCACCGATCCCCGACCGCAGGCGCTGCCGAAGCAGCGCCCGGGAGGTCAGCGCTGGATCGCCGCGCGGATGCGCGCTTCCACCTCGTCCAGCTCACCCACGCCATCGACGCGGGCCAGCGTGCCGCGGCCGGCATAGAAATCCACCACCGGCGCGGTCTGGTCGTTGTAGACCTGCAGGCGCTGGCGCACCGACTCGGGATTGTCGTCGGCGCGGCCCTGTTCGGCGGCACGGCCGGCAATGCGCTCGACCAGCAGTTCGGTCGGCACGTCCAGCTGCACCACGGCGTCCAGCGGCTGGCCGATCTTGGCCAGCAGGGTATCCAGCGCGTTGGCCTGGGCCACGTTGCGCGGGTAGCCGTCCAGGATGAATCCGTTGGCGACGTCGGCCTGGCCCAGGCGCGATTCCAGCATGCCCAGCAGGATGTCGTCGGACACCAGGTTGCCGGCGTCCATCACGGCCTTGGCCTGCCTGCCCAGCTCGGTACCGGCGGCCACTTCGGCACGCAGCAGATCGCCGGTGGAAATGTGCGCAATCGCCAGCTGTTCCTTCAGGCGCGTCGCCTGTGTCCCCTTGCCCGAACCGGGCGGTCCCAACAGAACCAATCGCATCAACCTGACTCCAACTTGGTAAGAAATAGGAAGGGCGCGCGCCCCGGGAATGTCCACAATCACGCTGCACCGCAATACGCGCACTTTACCCCATCCGGGTAATGTCCCTGCAATGTCCTTCCCCCAGACCAAGGTCGACCCATGTCAAAAGGTACCCTGCTGTATGCCCAGTCGGGCGGCGTCACCGCCGTCATCAACGCGACCGCCTCGGCGGTCATCAGCACCGCCCGGGCCAAGGGAATCAAGGTGTTGGCCGCGCGCAACGGCATCCTTGGCGCACTGCGCGAGGAACTGATCGACACCTCGAAGGAAACCGCCGCCGCCATCGCCGCGCTGGCCCATACCCCGGGCGGGGCCTTCGGCTCGTGCCGCTACAAGCTGAAGTCGCTGGAGGCCGACCGGGCCCGGTACGAACGCCTGCTCGAGGTCCTGCGCGCCCACGACGTGCGCTGGTTCCTCTACAACGGCGGCAACGATTCGGCCGACACCGCCTGGAAGGTGTCCCAGCTGGCCAAGGCATTCGACTACGACCTGACCTGCATCGGGGTGCCCAAGACCATCGACAACGATCTGGCGGTGACCGACACCTGCCCCGGCTTCGGGTCGGCCGCCAAGTACACCGCGGTGTCGGTGCGCGAGGCCGCGCTGGACGTCGCGGCGATGGCCGAGACCTCCACCAAGGTATTCGTCTACGAGGCGATGGGCCGTCATGCCGGCTGGCTTGCCGCCGCTGCGGGATTGGCCGGCGAGGGCCCCGACGATGCCCCGCACATCATCCTGCTGCCCGAGCGCGCCTATGACGAGGCCGCGTTCCTGGCCAAGGTCAAGGCGGTGGTCGAACGCGTGGGCCACTGCGTGGTAGTGGCCTCCGAAGGCATCCAGACCGCCGATGGCCGCTTCGTGGCCGATGCCGGCGGCGGCAAGGATTCCTTCGGGCACACTCAGCTCGGTGGCGTGGCCTCGCAGCTGGCCGCGCGGGTCAAGGATGCACTGGGCTACAAGGTGCACTGGACCCTGCCCGACTACCTGCAGCGTTCGGCCCGCCATATCGCCTCCAGAACCGACTGGGAACAGGCGCAGGCGGTCGGCAAGGCCGCCGTGCAGTTCGCACTGAAAGGCCAGAACGCGGTGATGCCGGTGATCGTGCGCAGCAGTGACAGCCCCTACCGCTGGAAAATCGAGGCGGCCCCGCTGCACAAGGTGGCCAACCACGAGAAGAAGATGCCGGCCAGCTTCATACGCCGGGACGGCTTCGGCATCACCGCCAAGGCGCGCGCCTACCTGTCGCCCCTCATCAGGGGCGAGGCCCCCCTGCCCTATGGTGCCGATGGCCTGCCGAAGTACGTGACGCTGAAAAACGTGGCGGTCCGGAAGAAGCTGGCGCCCTGGCAGGAAGGCTGATCCTGCCGCCCGGCGCCGACCGGGCATTTGCGACACCGGGGGGGCGGACCCTACAATCCGCCCCGCCAGCAAGGTCTGCTGGATCTCGCCCTAGCGACCCACCCTCCGCGCACCGCGGACGATGACAAGGACTGTACCGATGATGCGCCATCCCCTGTTTGCCGTACTGCTGCTCGCCGTGGCAGCCCCTGCGTTCGCCGACACCTGCGAAAGCAGCTTCCAGAAGAAGGGCAATCCGCTTTCCGGCACCACCTACACCGCCTCGGTGACCGTGCCCGACCTGACCGTCAAGAGCGCGATCGGTCAGATGAACGTGATCGCCAAGGGCAACAACATGGACGTGCTGAGCGCGGACGCAGAGAACGGCGCGATGCTGATCGAAGATCCGCAGTCGGCCATGCACAAGACCATTCCGATCATCATCAGCGCCACCAGCGAAGGCCGCACCGGCACGGTGGCGATGACGGTCAAGCTCAACCCGGGCGCCTTTGCCAAGGCCGACGCGATCCGCGCCGAGATGTGCAAGATGCTGACCCAGGTCAAGCCCGGCAAGGCCGGCGAACAGTTCGCCGCGTCCACCCCGAAGGCCTCGACGGTGAACATTTCCGCTTCCGATTTCGGCTTCCAGCTGCGTACCCAGCACAAGGACAACCCGGCCGCGATCGAACCGCGCTACCAGGGCAAGATCTATTCGATCACCGGCCGCGTCAACGGCGTGCTCAAGAGCGGTGGCACCTACAACACCGGCTTCGACATTCCCAGCAGCACCTCGGGCATCGACTTCGAAAGCGTGGCCATCACCTGCGCGTTTGCCCCGAGCCAGGCAGCCTTCGCGCTGGCGCTCCGCCCGCGGGAAAAGGTCACGCTGGTCGGCGTGGTCGACCGCTACGACCAGATCGGCCGCGTGCTGTGGCTGAAGGACTGCAAGGGCAACTGAGCCCGCGCAACCCGGCGTGATACCCGAGCCCGGACCGGCCCTGCCGTCCGGGCTTTTTCATGGCCTGTAACCGGCATCCCGCCACGTCACGCCATCAACGGCAGGCGTTGCCTTCCACCGTCATCTGCGCGGCGAACATCGGCACCGGCGCGATCCTGCCGGCCGCCGCCTGCTTCCTGGCCTCCTCCAGGTAGATCCGCGACTGCCCCTGGCCATCGAGTTCGGGCTTCTGCGCGACCGGCATGCGCCACACGCGTACCACCGCCTGCTGCGCCGGGCATGCCGCGCTCGGCACGCGGATGACGTCATTGAGTTTCCATCCCTTGGCCTCGCTCGGCTGCGCCTTGTCGAAATCGACGAAACGCGCGCGCGGCTGGCATTGCTCGCTGGTGCGCACCACGCTGAACCGGTAGGGCTGCGCGACGTTACCGGTGAACACGCCTTCCAGCCGCGCGCAGGCTTCGGGAATCTGGCGCAGCGTGTGGGCGGCATTCACCGCCTGTGGGGCACCGGCGGCGCGCTGCAGTTCCGGGGTCTCGGCGGCAGACGCAGCCACGGCAGGCAGCAGGGCCAGCCAGAACAGGTGACGGGGGGACATGGCGATGCCTCGTTGGGAATGGGAAGAGGGTCGCTTGGCGCAGATGAATGGTGTGGCAAGGCGGCACCGACCACGGGACCGGGCAGTGCCTGCCGTGATGGCCCTTCCGCGCCACCGGATGCGACCTGGAGCGCATACCGGCATCCACATCTGGCGGTTTCCGCGCTTTTCCCGGCATACTCGGGGGGCACCAGGATTGCTGAACAAAGCCACACGCTTGATGACCGGGCACGGTCTGAACGGGTTGGTCCTTAGCTTGCAGCCCGTTGTGCCCCGCGTGGTGAGGTTCATCCGTCGACTGGATGCCATCCATCACCCGGGAGGGGACATGCTGGAACGATACGGGCTTACCCTGGCGCTGATCTGCGCCATCCTCGCGATTCTCTACGGCATCGTGTCGGCACGCTGGATCCTCCGGCAACCGGCTGGCAATGCCCGCATGCAGGAGATCGCCGCCGCCATCCAGGAAGGCGCGCGCGCCTATCTCAACCGTCAGTACCTCACCATCGGTGTCGCCGGCATCGTGCTGTTCGTGCTGGTCGGGTTCTTCCTCAGCTGGTACACCGCGACCGGCTTCGCGATCGGTGCGGTGCTGTCCGGTGCGGCCGGCTACATCGGCATGAACGTGTCGGTGCGGGCCAATGTGCGCACCGCGGAAGCGGCGCGCAAGGGTCTCGGCGCGGCGATGGACGTGGCGTTCCGCGGCGGCGCGATCACCGGCATGCTGGTGGTCGGACTGGGGCTGCTGGGCGTGGCCGGCTATTACGCCCTGCTGCTGCGGCTGGGGCTGGATACCGCGCAGGCGCTGCACGCACTGGTCGGGTTGGCGTTCGGCTCGTCGCTGATCTCGATCTTCGCGCGGCTCGGCGGCGGCATCTTCACCAAGGGCGCCGACGTCGGTGCCGACCTGGTCGGCAAGGTCGAAGCCGGCATCCCCGAAGACGATCCCCGCAACCCTGCGGTCATCGCCGACAACGTCGGCGACAACGTCGGCGACTGCGCGGGCATGGCCGCCGACCTGTTCGAGACCTACGCGGTGACGGTGATCGCCACCATGCTGCTGGGCAGCCTGATGATCGCCGAAGCCGGACGCAACGCGATCCTGTACCCGCTGGTGCTGGGCGGGGTCTCGATCATCGCCTCGATCATCGGCGCGCTGTTCGTCAAGGTGAAGCCGGGCGGTTCGATCATGGGCGCGCTGTACAAGGGCGTGATCGTCTCGGCGGTGCTGGCGGCGATCGCCTTCTATCCGATCACGCTGCAACTGATGCCGGACAACGCGCACGGTGCATTGAACCTGTACTTCTGCGCGTTGATCGGGCTGGTGCTGACCGGGCTGATCGTGTGGATCACCGAGTACTACACCGGCACCCAGTACACGCCGGTGCAGCATGTCGCGCAGGCCTCCACCACCGGCCACGGCACCAACATCATCGCCGGGCTCGGTGTGTCGATGAAATCGACCGCGCTGCCGGTGATCGCCGTGTGCGTGGCGATCTGGCTGGCGCACTACTTCGGTGGCCTGTACGGCATCGCCATCGCCGCCACCGCGATGCTGTCGATGGCCGGCATGATCGTGGCGCTGGATGCGTACGGGCCGATCACCGACAACGCCGGCGGCATCGCCGAGATGGCCGAGCTGCCACCGGAGATCCGCAGCATCACCGACCCGCTCGACGCGGTGGGCAACACCACCAAGGCGGTGACCAAGGGCTATGCGATCGGCTCGGCGGCGCTGGCCGCGCTGGTGCTGTTTGCCGACTACACGCACAACCTGCAGGCGGCCCATCCCGGCGAGGTGTTCGCCTTCGACCTGTCCGACCACACGGTGATCATCGGCCTGCTGATCGGCGGCCTGATCCCCTACCTGTTCGGTGCGATGGCGATGGAGGCGGTCGGCCGTGCGGCCGGGGCGGTGGTGGAGGAAGTGCGCCGCCAGTTCCGCGACATCCCCGGCATCATGCAGGGCACCGGCAAGCCGCAGTACGACAAGGCAGTGGACATGCTGACCCGCTCGGCGATCCGCGAAATGATCGTTCCCTCGCTGTTGCCGGTCGCGGTGCCGGTGGTGGTCGGCCTGCTGCTGGGGCCGCGTGCGCTGGGCGGCCTGCTGATCGGCACGATCGTGACCGGCCTGTTCGTGGCGATCTCGATGACCACCGGCGGCGGCGCCTGGGACAACGCCAAGAAGTACATCGAGGATGGCCACTTCGGCGGCAAGGGCAGCGAAGCGCACAAGGCCGCGGTCACCGGCGATACCGTCGGCGATCCCTACAAGGACACCGCCGGCCCGGCGATCAATCCGCTGATCAAGATCATCAACATCGTCGCCCTGCTGCTCGTGCCCCTGCTGTAGTCAGCGCCCGCGCAGGGAAAACGCCACCGGCACCATGACCTCCACCGGATCGCCGGGGAGGTCCGCCGGTGGCGGCGGCATCGGGTTGCCACGGCGCACGGTGTCCAGCGTCTCGGCATCCAGCAGCGCGTGGCCGCTGCTGGTGCCCAGCCGGATGTTGCTCGCATGCCCCTGCCTGTCCACCGAGAAGCGCACGTAGGCCACGCCCTGCTGGCGCAGACGTTCGGCCTGGCGCGGATAGCGGCGGTGCTGCTCCAGGTGGCCCAGCAGCAGCCCCTGCCAGGTCACCTGCGCGGGACTGCGTTGACCGGACACGGTCTGCTGCCCGGCATAGCGCTGCGATGCCTGCGCCTGCACGTCCGGCGGGGCCAGCGTCTGGTCCACTTCGGCAAGGTCGGAGGGGTCCTCACGCTCGCGAGGTTTCTGCGGCTGCGGTGCCTGGCTGAGCGCGGCGTCCGGGTCGGACGGCAGCACCAGCCGTGGCGGCGGTGTCGGGGTGGGCTGCGGGCGGTGCTGCTCCTGCTGTGCCGGCCCCGGCGGAATCTCGGTGGCCGGCGCCGGCGGCGCTTCGGCGGTGGCTGCCAGCTCGATCGCGATCGCCTCCTGCGGCAGCGCAACGGGCGGCGCGGCGGTCCGCGCGTGCCACCACACCACCGCACCGATCACCGCCGCATACAGTGCCACCACGATGCCCAGGCTGGCCGCCCAGGGCACCTGCGCCTCGTTGCGCAGGCTCATGATGCCGTCTGTTCCAGGCCAACCAGCGCCACCTTGGTGTAGCCGGCGCTGCGCAGCGCGTTGAGCGCCTGCATCACCGCGTCATACGGCACGCCCTTGTCGGCGCGCACGAAGATGCGCTGCGCTGGCGTGCCGTCGCCGGCCCGGTCCAGGACCGCCTTCAGCGCCCCGGCGTCCACCGCCGTGTCGTTGACGCTCCAGCGCAGGTCGGCCTGCACGGTCAGGTACACCGGCTCGCTGTCGCGTGGCTGCGGGCGTGCATTGCTGGCCGGCAGGTCCACCGGCAGATCCACCGTCGCCAGCGGTGCGGCCACCATGAAGATGATCAGCAGCACCAGCATGACGTCGATGAACGGGGTGACGTTGATCGCGTGGGTCTCCTCCAGCGCGTCCTCGTCGTGGCGGGCGGTACGCAGGGCCATGCGGGCCGCCTCAGCGCGCCGCCACGGCGATGCCGCGGCGGTCGAGGTCGCGTGACACCAGCTGCTGCACGCCTGCGGAGACATCGCCGGCCAGCGCACGCAGTCCGGCCAGCACCCGCGCGAAGTGGTTGTAGATCACCACGGCGGGAATCGCCGCCACCAGACCGAGTGCGGTGGCCAGCAGCGCCTCGGCGATGCCCGGGGCGACCACCGCCAGATGGGTGGTGTTGGCATCAGCGATGCCGATGAAGCTGTTCATGATGCCCCACACGGTGCCGAACAGCCCCACGAATGGAGCGATCGCGCCAATGCTCGCGAGCACCCCCACGCCGCTGCGCATGTCCCGTGCATAGGCCAGTTCGATACGCTCCAGCCGCGAGCCGATGCGCTCCTTGATGCCGGCAGCATCGGCGCCGTCGCCGGACAGGCGCAGCTCGGTGCGCGCGCCATCGAGCAGCGCATGCGCCACGCCCTGCCCCAGCACCGCGCCGGCAGCGCCGTCCGCGGCCGGCAGGTGTGCGGCGTCGAGCAGCAGGGCCCGCGCGGCACGCAGCGCGCGCGACTGCCGCGACAGGGCCCAGCCCTTGGCCAGCAGCACCGTCCAGGTGGCCACCGATGCGGCCGCCAGCGCCAGCATCACCGCCTTGACCACCGTATCGGCCGCCAGGTACATGCCCCACGGCGTGAGGTCGTGCGACAGCGCCGCGACAGCGGCGGGAACATCAACAGGAAGCGTCATCGTCTGGATCTTTGTAGGGAGAAGGTGCATCAGCGGCGCGCGCATCCTGCGCGACGGCGACCGGGGGAACCGACAGGGGGGCGGCATCCAGCCGAGGGGCCGGGCGCGACAGGACATAGGCCGCGCTCGCAGCGAAGAACAGTCCCACGCCGAGCAGCAGCCGCCACGACGGTTGCGCTCCCCAGCAGAACAGCGCAAAGCCCAGCGCCATGCCGCCGGCGGCGAACGCCTTGCCCTTGCCACTGACCGCGCCCTGCTCGCGCCACAGCCGCAGTGCCGGACCGTAGCGCGGGTGGTCGAGCAGGCGGCGCTCGAAACGAGGCGAACTGCGTGCGAAACAGCCGACCGCCAGGATCAGGAAAATGGTGGTGGGCATCACCGGCAGCAGCGCGCCGATCACCCCCAGCGCCACCATCAGCCATCCCAGGCAGAACCAGAGCCAGCGCATCAGGCCTGTCCGGCACGGCCCCGCACGGCGCGCGTGCGGCTCATGCGAATTCCAGCTCGACGTGGCCGTGCACGCTGCGGAAGGCAGCGTCGGCGGCGTCGATGACCTGCTGTTCCTGCGCATCGTCCAGGGTCACGCCATCCAGTGCAGCGGTGAACTCGCGCCAGTGGCGCGCAGCTCCGTCCGGATGGGCGGCCAGGTGACGCGCGCCGAAACCGGCGTCCAGCCCGAGTTTGGCGGCCATTTTGTACAGGATGGTGCCACCGAGGTTGGAACCTTCGGCCACGTACAGCCAGCCGAGCGCGGCCGGCAGCGGCAGGTCCGGGTCCAGGCGCATCGGTACCGGGCCCGGCAGGGTCTGTTCCAGGTCGCCGAGGTCACGCGCGATCAGCGGCAGGCGGCGGCGGGTGTCCAGGTCGGGCAGCAGCGCGTCCAGCGCGATGTTGGCGTACAGCGCATCGATATCGCGGTGGAAGCGGTACTGCACACGCAGGAAGCGGGCGAACTGCGCACGGCTGGCGAAGATGTCGCCGGCCATGATGCGTTTGTCGAGGGCACCGTGGCTGTCGCGGGTGGCCGCTTTCAGGCGTTGGCTGCGGGTGGCGGGAAGAAGGTCGGTGGCGATCATGGGGCTCGGCGTGTACGGGGTCCCTGCTTGGACGACTGGCACGACCGCTTCCCCAACCCCGATTGTCGTGCGGGCCGCGATGACGGCTTCACCGGCCTGCGTCGATAATGCGGATCACGTACTTCGCCAAGGCTTTTCGATGATCACCACCGAACCCCGCATGACCAACCTGTTCCTGCAGCTGGGCCTGGACGCCAGCCCGGCGGCGATCGCCGCGTTCATCGCCAGCCATCAACTGCCCGCCGAGGTGGCTCTGGTCGATGCGCCGTTCTGGAACGACGGCCAGCGCCAGTTCCTCGCCGAGCAGCTCAAGTCCGATGCCGACTGGGCCATCGTCGTCGACGAGTTGGGCGAGGCCCTGCACGAACAGGCGGTCAAGCGCGCTACCGGCCTCTGAGCCGGTGACGCGGTGGGGCCGGCCGTGGCCGGCCCCTGTTCTGCACGGACTCAGTAGCGGTAGGTCAGCGCCAGCCGCACGGTGCGGCCCGGGGCCGGCATGATGCCCAGCGCCAGCGGGTCCAGGTAGTAACGGTCGGTCAGGTTGTCCACGTTGACGTCCACCGCCAGCTGCTCGGTGGCACGCCAGCTGGCGAACAGATCCACCAGCGTGTTGGGACGGTACAGCTGCTGGATGGCCGACAGGCCCACGTTCCATTCCTTGTCCAGCTTGCTGATCGGGCCGGCGTTGTGGATCACGCGCGTACCGAAGGTCAGTCGTTCGTCGAACAGACGCGAACCCAGCGTCATGTTGACCGTATAGCGCGGCGGGTTCTGGGTATTGCTGTAGGAGCCTTCGAAGCCGCCATCAACGCAGTCCGGCGTGTTCTTCAGTTCCTCGATCCTGCGCTGCACACCGTAGGCACGACGCTCGGCAGCGATGTCCGGGGCGCAGGTCTTGGCCTGGAAGTAATAGTGCGCCGACAGATCGGCAAACACCTTGCCGGCATCGTAGTTGGACTGGAACTCCATGCCCGAGACCTTGAAGCGGTCGATGTTGCGGATGTAGCCGGCCGACAGGGTGCGGTAGTCGCGGGTGATCAGGTCGTCGATGCGGGTATCGAAGTAGGCCAGCTTGAACGCCGCACGGTCGCCGTCAACGAACAGGTCGTGCTGCACGGTGCTCGCGCCCACTTCCCAGGTGCCGGCACGCTCGGGCTTGAGCTCGCCGACCGGCTTGGCGGCAGTGAACAGGCCCAGCGTGGACTCGAACAGGCTCGGCAGCTTCACGCCTTCGGCATACTTCACGTACACCATCGTGTCTTCGGTGAAGCGGTAGGCCACGCTGGCCGACGGCATGAACGCGCTGTCGCGGCGACGGATCGGCTTGGACCAGGTCCAGCTGACCGGCACGCTCAGGTCCTCGGCATCGTCGGCGTCGTAGAAGTTCCAGCCGGCGATGTCCGCCACCGTGCCCTGCTTGTACGGCGATGCCAGCAGCGAGGCCTGGGTGAACTGGCCGTTGGCATCCGGATACCAGTTCAGCATCGCGATGCGCGTGGCCCGCCACGACGGCAGGTTCGGGTTGCCGTTGAGCAGCTGCGTGTAGCGGTACTGGCCGATCACGCCGTAGGTTTCCGGCGTGGCCAGGCGGTTGCGGTCATGCACGTCCACGCGGTTGTAGCGCCCGCCCAGCATCAGCTCCCAGTGCTCGTCCGGCTCCCACTTCACCGATGCGACGGCGCTGTATTCCTTGCGTCCGGCATTGCGCAGGAAACGGTTGTTGACCAGATCATCGTGCATGATCGGCGCGTTGCGACCCGGGCCGACGTCCTCATCGCTGTAGGACAGGCCATAGTTGAGCGTGAACAGGCCCGCATCGTTGGTCAGGAGCGTGGTGTTGCCCACGTCCAGGCCCAGCCGCGTCTGCTGCATGCTGTTGCGGTAGGCGCTCTTGTAGCCCGGGTCGGTGTTGAAGGTCGGGCCGTCATACCACTCGGTGCGGCGGTCGAAGTACCACGGCGTGATGCCGGTCAGGCCGTTGTACATCAGGCTGTGCGCGTCGGTGTACCAGAGGTTGGCCTTCAGATCGACCAGGTCGGTGTCCGGATTGAAACGGTACCGCAGGTTGTACGCGTCCAGGTCGATGCGGCCCGGTTCCCACTGCGGCACGCGGTCGCGGTCCACGCGGATGATCTGCGAGGCCATGATCTCGCCCTGCTCGCCTTCATAGCGGCGGTAGCCGCCTTCCAGCGTCTGGTTCTCGTCGATGCGCCAGTTGCCCTTGATCAGGAACGACTCGGACTCGGAGGACGTGTTGAACACCTCGGTGCGCGGCGGATTCAGCGGCGCCAGCGTGCGGCGGGTCTGCGGAAAGTCGTCGTAGCCGTGCTTGCCCGCGAAGTAGTTGCCCTGGTCGCGGCGCGCGTAGGCGGCCACCAGGTCCACGCTGTCCCAGTGCCTGGCCGCGGCGATGTTGAAGAACCGGCTGCCGGTGGCGTTGCGGTCGGTACGCGGCACGCCGCTGTAGGCCGGTACATTGTTGGCGCTGTTGTTGGCCAGGCCGCCGCGGATGCGTACACCGCTGTCGCGGCCGTCGCGCAGCACGTCGTCGACCTTCAGCGTCTCCATCTCCACCACGCCGCCGATGCCGCCGGACGCGTTCACGCCCAGACTGGGGCCCTTGGTGATGGTCAGGCTGGAAATCAGGTCCGGGTCCAGGTAGGTGCGCTGGGACTGGCCGGCATAGCCGCGGTAGGTGTCCATCGTCGACTGCCCGCCGTCGATGATCACCGGAATGCGGCTCTGCCCCTGGATGCCGCGGATGTTGAGGTCCAGTGCGTTGGCGGTGCGCGGGTCGCCTGCCGTGACACCGGCCACGCCCTTGACGATGTCCGCCGTGGACGTGCCGCGGAAGCGCTCGAGGGTCGCGCGCGGGACGTACACGCTGGACCCGGCGGTGCGGTAGGCATCCAGCGTGTGGTCGCCGCCGCTGCCGCCGGTGTCGGTGCGGTCGCCGGCCACGCGCAGGGCGTCGGTGACGATGACGCCGTCTTCGCGTGCGGTGGTCGCGCTCCGCTCCAGCGTTACCGCGTCCGGGCCGACCCGGCGCATCACCAGGCCACTGCCCTGCAGCAGGCGTGCCAGTGCCGAGGACGCATCCAGTTCACCGCTCACCGCGGTAGAGGTGACGCCGTTGGCCAACGCGGCCGGATAGGCGACCTGCATGCCGGACTGGCGCATGAAGCTGCGCAGTGCCTCACCCAGCGGCTGGGCCGGAATGTCGAAGCGGTGCGTGGCGGCGGCCGCATCGCCAGCGGACTGGGCCAGGGCCGGCAGTGCGGTGAGGGATGCCAGGCCGGCGGCCAGCAGGGCGACGCACAGGCGGGACGGACGCGGGCGAAGACCCGGACGGGAGGGAGTACGCATGAAGGAACCTGTCGGAATGCAATGCCACGAAGGCGGATGACCCGCGCAAGGTGCGGGCACGGCGGACGTACGTGGCGGCGGCGGGTACGTTCGGGGTGTTAGACGCGCGGCGCGGCGCCAGCCCCAAGGGAAAATGCAGGACGGATCGGATCGGCCTGGCGCGGTGTGCGGTCAGTCCGGCGTTGGCGCCGCGCCGGCACGCACGATCGCCACGCCCAGCGGCAGGCGGGTCACGCGCAGACCGGCCGTGCCTGCCAGCGCATCCAGCGCCTGCTCGGGCCGATCGATGTGGAACGCCGCGCTCACCGCCGGCAGGTGCGATACATCGCCCCGCACAAAGGTCGGGCCGGACCGGTAACGCCCGATGCCGGCGACGGCGTCGCGCACGTTGACCGCGTCCAGCAGCAGTTCGCCCTGTCGCCACGGGGCAATGCGGTCCAGCGCGATGTCCGGCCCGCGCTCGACGCGACCGTCGCGCACGAACGTCGCGCGCTGCCCGGCCTGCAGATAGGTCCAGCCGCCGCCCTCGCGGGCTGCCACACGCACGCGTCCCTGTTCGACCCGGGCTTCCACGCGCGCGCGCGCGGTGTCGACCACGAACGCGGTGGAGATGTCTTCGACCACCCCACCCTGCGCGTTCACCAGAAAACGCCGCTGCGGATCCGGCGCCACCTCGAACCAGGCCCGCCCGCGCAACAGATCGATCGTGCGGGTGCTGCCATCGAAGTGGACCGCGATCGCCGAATCGGCGTCGAGTACCGCGCGGCTGCCATCGGGCAGCGCCACGGTTTCGGTGGCGATGCCGGTGCGGTGGTCCGAGCGCAGCTGCAACCAGGCTTCCGGCGCGCACCAGGCCAGCGCCAGCACGGCCGCTGCGGCCACGCCCAGACGCAGCCCACGGGAACGGCGCGGTGCGCGCGTTGTGATCGGTGCCGTTGCCACGGGACGTGGGCCAACGCTGCGCCAGAGCTGGCGCTCGTACTCGAACGCGTGGCGGTGGCCCGGCTCGGCCAGCCAATCCTCGAAGGCCTGCATGCGCACAGGGTCGTCAGCCGCCCCCGAGGCCAACCACGTGATCCAGGCGCGCGCCTGCTCCGCCACGGGCGCGGGCGGGGAAAACGGCGGGGTGGGCTGCTGCGGGCTCATGGCTGGCGGTCTGCGCGATCGGGGGCGGATGAAGCGACGACACCGTCGGGCATCATCAGGAACAAGACGAACGGGGGCGGCGCGTCCCCAAGACAGGGTACAGGTCCCGGTGTCAGCGCCCGGCGCGGGCCCAGGCAAGACGCTGGAGCGCCGTGCGCACATGGTTCTCCACGGTCGTCACCGAGACCCCCTGCCGGCGCGCCACATCGGCCTGGGTCATGCCCTGCAGCCGATGCAGGCGGAAGATGGTGCGGGTCGGCTCGGGCAGATGCTCGGCGGCCTGCAGCACCCGCTGCAGTTCGTCCTGGGCCATCGCCTGCTCTTCGGTGGACAGCACCTCGTCGGGCCCCCACAGGTAGTGCTCGGCCAGCAGCCGGGTACGGCGGGTCCGCTCGCGCCCGTGGTCGGTGGCCAGGTTGGTGGCCAACCGGTAGAGGTAGGCGCGGGGGTTGTCGATCTGCTGCGCGCTGTCCACACCGCGCGCCTTGAACCATACCGACTGGATCACGTCTTCGGCGGTCCCGTCACTGCCCAGGATGCGTTGCACCAGGCGCAGCAGCGCCGGGCGTTCACGGATCAGCAGCTCGGTGAGGGTGGAGGCGTTGGTGGACATGGCGGCGGACACGGCAACGATCGGACGGCAGGAACATGGCAGCCACCGGCCGCCATGAGGCGCGGCATGTTACCCCGCAAATGAGAATGCGTCACGTTTGTGGCGGGCCGCCCGATCGCTGCCCGCCCGCCCCGCCTCAGCTGCGGCCGGGGACCCGCACCGCGCGCACCACCCCGGTATTGCCGCCACCGCAGTAGAAGCGCCCGGCGCCGTCCCATTCCAGCCCGCTGACCTCCTTGCCAGCCGGCATGTCCAGACGCTCAAGCACCGCGCCGGTCGCCGGATCGACCCGCCGCAGATCGCTGCGGCCATCTTCCCAGGTGCCATGCCACAGCGCATCGTCCACCCAGGTGACCCCAGTAACGAAGCGGTCCGACGGGATCGTGCGCAGGATCGCCCCCGTGTGCGGGTCGATCTGGTGGATGCGACGTTCGCGGTACTGCCCCACCCACAGGCTGCCCTCGGCCCAGGCCATGCCCGAATCGGTGCCATCGCCGGGGGCGGGAATGGAGCCGAGCACGGTGCCGGTCGCCGGGTCGATGCGGTCGATACGCGCGCCGGCGATCTGGTACAGGTGGGTGCCGTCGAACGCGGTGCCGGCATCGCAGGTCAGCGGCCACTGCCGGACCGCCGCGCCGGTGTCAGGATCGAAGGCCACCAGCGCTTCGCCGGTGGCCGCCCAGACATGCCGCCCGTCGTGGCTCACGCCGTTGATGGTGGACGCGCCGGCAAATGGTCCGTATTCGGCCAGTACCTCGGCCACGGGAACGGTCTGCGTGTCAGAGGACAGCGTGGTGTGCGTGTTCATGGTGTTCTCCTGGCCCGCACGGGAGGGGGACCTGACCACGACCCTAGTCAATCGGCAGCGTGGCAGGGAGTAACAAGATCGTCGTGAATCCGGTCAGCGGCGGCGCCAGCCAGCGCTGGGTGCGGCCCTGCCCGACCGCCCGCACGCGTCCGGCGCCCTCCAGCTCCGCCAGGGCGCGCTGCACGCTGCGCTGGCTGGTGCCCAGCGCCAGCGCCAGCGCCGAACTGGCCCAACCCGCCCCGTCGGAGAGCAACGCCAGCAGGGCGTCCTGCGCATCGTCGCGCGGTGGTGCCAGCACCACCACCTCGCGCGCCGCCGCCGGCAGCAGCACGAAGCCGGCCGCCGTTGCATCCACGCGTGCCCACGGCTGCACCAGCGCGCGCAACCTGCCGATCTCCACGCGCAACCGCGCGCGGTGGGTGTCATCGGGATGGCGCATGCCGAACGCACGGCCGATGAGCGCGTCACGCCCGGCATCGCCCGGCCACGCCTCGGCCAGCGCCCGCAGCAGCGCGAACAGCACCGGCCGGCGTGCCAGCGAGCGGCCCGTCGCACCGGCATGCACCCCGCGCCGGCACGCATCCACCACCAGCGCATCGGCGTCCCACAGCGCTGCTACGCCGTCCAGGGTCAACGCCTGCCACTGGCCGCCGCGCCGGCAGCGCGCGGCCGGCGTGTCCAGGGTGTGCCACGCGCGTTCGACCTCGCCCTGCAAGGCCGCGATGCGCGCATGCGCGGCCGCTTCGCCGGCGCGCTGAAGGGCCGCGCGTGCCGCTGCGACCTGAAGCGTGCGCAGCGCCACTTCGGCGTGGGTCAGCTCGGCCATCGCGGCCAGGGGAGCCGGCAAGGGCTGCCCGTCCAGGTGGTCCAGCGCGGCACGTGCATCGGCCAACCGGCCGAGCAGCACCTCGCGCCGCGCGAGCACCAGCCAGGCCTGCAGTGCGTTGGTGCCGTCGCCGCGTGCCGCCAGCGTGGCGGCCGCCGCGCGCAGCGGCCGCGACGATCCGCCGAGCTCGCGCAGCGCCAGCGCCACCTCCGCATCGGCCACCACGCAACGGGCCTGCGCCAGCGCTTCCTGCGGACCGAACGCGCGTGCGGCCCGTTGCAGCAGCTCGCGCGCCCGAGGCCAGTCCTGCAGCTGCGCCAGCGCCACCCCGCGCAACGCCAGCGCAGGCGGGTCCTCCCGCAGGGCGACGTGCCTGAGGGCGGCAAGCGCGTCGCCGCTGGCAAGGGCACGCGCGGCGGCAGCAGTGAGCGAATCCATGACGACAGGCTACCTGCCCTGCAACCAGGACGCATGGGCGCTGCACCCCGGCACGGTCAGCGCAGGCAGTCACCCAGCGACTCGAAGATGGACATCTGCGCACCCGGCAGCCTGCGGAAGATCGCCCTCGGGCCTTCGAGTGCCGCAAAGAAGGTCTCCACCGTGGTACCCGGCGGAATGGGCAGGCTGCACAGCCAGGTGGGTTGATCGGCCAGGATGGCGCCGGTGGCGCCGTCCACCTCCAGTTGGCTGGCCGCGAAGGCCCAGCGGCAGTCACTGACGGTGCCGGTGCCGGCCGCCACGGAGCACCGCAGCTTGAAGGCTTCGTAATCGCTGTACGCTCCCTCGCAGAACGTGTCGGCGCAGACATCGTCGAAGCCGGCCATCAACCGCCGGCGCAGGTCGTGGAACGCGTCCCAATTCGCCTGGGAGCGTGGGTAGTCGACCAGGTCGACATGGGTTGGCGGTGCGGCAGCAGCGGCCGGCGCGACAGGGGCGGCCATCAGGACGGACAACAGCAGCAGGGGCTTGGCGATCATTGAACGACTCCGTGGATGGCGATGCCCGGGACGTGGCACCGCAGGACAGGCATCAAGGCAGGCAGTCCCGCAGGAACTCGAACATCGAGCGACCTGTGCCTGGCAGGGGGTTGAACAGGTGGCCGGAGCTGTCGGGTTGCCAGTCCATCGCGGCCAGGAAGGTCGCCACCGGCAGCCGCCGCGGCAGGGGGAGCGGACAGAGCCAGTGCAGTACCTCGGTCCGCAGCGCGCCGGTGTCCGGGTCGATGTGATCGCGGCTGGCCGATACCGGGAAGCGGCACTGCGTCAGGGTGTCGTCGCGGGTATCCACCACGCAGGCCAGGCGCAACGGCCGGTAGTTGTCATGGGCGCCCTCGCAGAAGAAGTCCTCGCAGAGATCGTTGAACTCCAGCATCAGCCAGCGGTTGAGCTCGTGGTAGGCGGTGTCGTCGGCGGATTCATCCGGTCCGACCCGCGCGGCCAGGTCGATGAAGCGCGGGCCCGCGGCCTGCAGGGGCACGGCCAGGCACAGCCCGAGCAGGACAACAAGGCAGAGGCGCGGCCAGCGGAGGCGGAAGCAGGCAATGACCATCGGGGTCTCCAGAGGGGGATGGCCCTACCCTGCGCCTTCAGCCTCATCCCGCCGATAAGCACGCTCCGCGCGCCAGCGTCGGAATGCCCCGCCACGTCCGGTGGGTACCGTCCGACCTGCACGCGGCCCGCCAAAGGCATAAAATGGGGGGCTGTACGCCAACATCCCCCTCTCGGAGCACACCTCAATGGGTCTGGAACTCGTCTCGCCCGGCAAGAACCCGCCGGAAGAAATCAACGTCATCATCGAGATCCCGAAGGACTCGGAGCCGGTGAAGTACGAAGTGGACAAGGAAACCGGCGCGATCTTCGTCGACCGAAGCCTGTCC